>JBDNFP010000128.1:0-2366 GCA_041689775.1 Spirosomataceae bacterium | reverse complement strand
GTGGACATCCACCAGAAGCGGTGGGTGGTCGAGGGGACAATCGGCTGGACGCTCGCTAACCGCAGATGTTCAAGGGATTACCAGAGAAAGGCAGAACACGCAAACGCTTTTATAATCATCGGAAACATCAAAAGACTAGCCAAAAAAATAACTTAAACAGCTTCTAAAACCTCTCGGGCAGATGATATCTTTTCTCTATTTGATGAGCAGGGCGACTTATTGCTACGATTGAATTATCTCGGCAACCGGCATTTTTACGATGGATCAGTGAGTGGGTCTCTGCTTAAGTCAGAAGATATTGAGATCGAGTTTGAAACTCCTTGGTGGAAAAGAGTTATGGATATACTTTTTTCTTCTGTCGTTTTACTTGTACTATCACCTATCTTGCTTTTGGTTGCATTGCTGATAAAGCTTGATTCAAAAGGCCCAATCGTATATAAGTCCAAAAGAGTAGGGAGTGGGTACCATGTGTTTGATTTGTTTAAGTTCAGAACGATGCACACGGACGCGGACCAACCTCTTTCTAAGTTGGGGCACTTAAATATGTATAAAAATAGTTTGAAAGAGGAAAATAACGAGGAGCAGCTATGTGAGGCTTGCAGAGAGAAGGGGGCTGTCAGCAACTACTATTTTACAGTAATAAGAAGATTTGCGAGAAGGAGTACCAAAAACAAAGAAGCGGAGCTGCTGCATTTCTGAAATTTCAGAATGATCCTCGCATCACCCGAATGGGAGGATTTTTGCGAAATACGAGTCTGGACAAGATTCCGCAATTGTTCAATATTTTGAAAGGAGACATGTCGTTGGTGGGAAACCGCTCCTTGCCCCTATATGAGGCTGAAAAACTGACAACTGACGATAAGATCCTGCGCTTTGCCGGACCTAGCGGACTCACAGGCCTGTGGCAGGTAATAAAACGGGGGAAAGAAGGAGTATCAGAAGAGGAGCGGGTGCAGTTAGATATTGCTCACGTGAAAAACTTCTCATTCTTTACGGACATGCTTATCATATTAAAGACAGTGCCCGCTTTACTTCAATCAGAAAACGTGTAGCCATACTCCGGCTACACCAAATTTTTTTTATTCCGGAGTGAGTGCTCTGGAATACTTTCACACTACCGGTTAGTTTTTGATCTTTTCCCATTGTTGGGCACTCTTATTATATTGTTTGAGGACCCGGGCCGGGCTCCCGGCAACAACACTGTATGGCGGAACATCTTTGGTTACTACTGAACCAGCTGCTATGACGGAGTGAATCCCCACGGTTACTCCGGCGGTAATGACTACGTTTGCCCCAATCCAACACTCATCTTCAATACGAATAGGGCGAGTGTATACTCCTTGATCCCGAATGGGAATAGTACAATCCTCATACGAGTGGTTGAGACCACTGACTACCACATGCTGAGCCATAATCACTTGGTTACCAATAGATACCGGACCGATAATCACGTTACTCAGACCAATGAGGGTATTATGCCCGATGGATACTGGACCAACTCCATTATTAATGGTACTGAAATCTTCAATACTAGAGTTATCCCCAATGGAAAATGTATTGAAGGGTAAAACATCTAATCTTACTCGACGCCTGATTTTTACAGACTTACCCTTTTGATACATGAAGGGATTTATAAACCATTTGACCCAAAGGCGGTGCCTTGCTTCATTTTTAGGAATGAGCATGCGGTGTACCACTTTCTTAAAAGTAGTGTGACTTCGAACATAATCCGAAAAGGACATAGGCATACAGGAGAGACAGTGAGAAATGGGAGGTAAGACAGGCCGTAATTCAATACAAAAAGACAAAACCGGAGTTAAAGATCAAATTAAAATGCGCTAATGAAAAAATAATTGAGAAATAGGTACTGTAAGATTGTATAACTAAGTTAGAGATGTCTATTTTGGTGTGATATTTGTACGGCCACTTTTTTTGCCCAAAAATGCGAATTAAGTTAGCATTTGAGCTAAACCATCCATGACCCTTTATACGAAGCCCATTACTGCTCCTAACCTACGAATACTCTTGAATAGTACCTTGAAAACGATCCTGATAAGCGTTTTATTGATGCTGATGACAGGGAGGAGCGCTCAGTCCCAGGTATCACTCAGTGAGGAAATATCGTATGAATACCTCGGAAAGCTGATTTTGGTAGCCAAGGCTAATTACCCCAAAATGAAAGCCTGCGAACAGGGGATAAAGATTGCTAACCTAGGCGTCAAAAAGGCGAAATTATCTTATATAGGACTTTCGCAAAACTGAAATTTTATTAACTTATGGGATGAAAACAACGCGCGAACTTTACTGCCAGTACCTTCTTTCGAGCCAAGTCAACTACACCTGCACGAATCTGGCTGACCATTTTG
>JBDNFP010000127.1:0-15511 GCA_041689775.1 Spirosomataceae bacterium | reverse complement strand
TTTCTGGCAGCTATGCCGATTGCAGCGCCAACGCTGGTCGCCGTTGGGGCGGTGGCCGTTCTTGACCGTGTCGGAACTATCGCAATGGTGGCACAGGATGTGATGAGTATGTAGCATGACACCAATATAGCGAAATCAACCCATATAATCCATTACCCTTGGTTGTTAATATTGAATTCTCAATGGTCAGATGTGTTAAGTTCGACACACTCCTAGGGTTGGGTACTTGCCTGCAGGTGGTAGTTCTGACAATTCATGCTGTTGGAAATGGCCCGCACCGACCCTTTGGAGTGGAGGTAGTCGGCCGTGTAGGCGATGAGTTCGTGGCCGTATTTAATTCGGGCTTGTTCTTTTTCGTCGAGTTTCAGCAGGCGAGCTTCGGAGGGGGCCTGCCACACATTCACGAAATGGGTGTCCGGTGCGTTTGGAACAAGGGTACGATTAAAAAAAGGCTCCGGCGACAAAGAGGCACCTTACGCCCGTCCCAAGAAGCGCTGTAAACAAAGGAATTCCGCGCAGGTGCTCGGCGCAGGAGCCGCTGCATAAAGCGTCCAAAAGTAGGGAAACGCATGAGTGTCAGGTAAAATCCTGGTCAAAAAGTATAAGTCAGCCATCCATCAATTCACCAGTAAATTGCAAGGAAAAATTTAATTGGCCAGCTAATTCTGCGTAGTGGAGCGGTATTGTTCAAAAAAATAAAAAAATTATTTTATCCGTGTAAGGTATTTCTTTCCCTTCACTTGTCTTGATAAGAGGACAATCCAACACGGGGTGCTTTTTATAAAATTCTAGTAGCCAATACAAACGACAGTATGGGGCAGGTTCGTAGCAGTGTAGCCAGTATAGGAAATAACGAAAACGGTAGCCAGCCGCTTGCGCTTCCCAAGGATTTGGTCGAACCCCAGTCGGTGGCTGTCCTGGATGATGAGCTCTTTATACGGAAAGCTGTACTGACAAATCCCCGAATGGGGGTCGAGCTCCTTTACAAACGCTACTTCCAGCCCATGTGTACCCACGCCGTGAAGTTTGTGTGGGCACGGGAGGTAGCGGAGGATCTGGTTTCAGAAATATTTTTTGATTTCTACTCGCAGGACAAATTTTTAGACATAACGACTTCCTACCGACTGTACTTGTTCCGCACCGTTCGCAACCGCGCGTATAATTACCTCCGTTGGGATTTGAGCCGCAAGGCCGAGTTGACCGAGGTTGCGCAAAAACCGATTCTGAAAGAACATCAACCTGACCAGATTAGTCAGTACGAAGAACTCTACCACGATGTCGAGGAGGCGGTCAATCGGTTGCCCGTCGAGCGGCGGCGGATTTACCTTATGCGGAAATTCGACGGCATGAAGTACCAGGAGATTGCTGACGAACTCCACTTATCTGTCAAGACCGTGGATGTACAACTTAACCGGGCGAATCAGTTTGTTCGTGCTCTGCTCAGGGAGAAGTGGCTGCTGAATCTGTTGGTTTGTTTTGTCAGTCTGGTTTAATATCCCACACCCATGAATGCAACGATCAATAAAGATTTCATATTCAACTACCTGGCCGGAAAATCAACGGCGCTGCAGAAACAGTTGGTGGACGAATGGGTAAAAAATCCTAACCATGAGGAGCTATTCTATCAGTGGCTGGTGGAGTATGAATACCAGCAACCACAGTACCTTACTCAGGTCGATGAGGCCATCCATCGGTTTCAGAATTTTGCTGAGGGCAAGGGGGTAAGGTACCCCACCGAATCGGAGATTCAAGCGCTTGCTCCGGTTCGCAATCGGACGTGGTGGGGGGTAGCGGCATCCCTCGCGCTGGTACTTACAGCAAGCGGGTTGATCTTCAAGAACAGTATTGTGTACCAAACCTACGAATCGGCAGTGGGAGAAACCAAAACGTTTATCCTGAGTGACAGTACCCAGGTGGTGCTTACCGCCAACTCGTCTTTGAAGGTACCTCGTTTTGGCTTTGGCCGGGAAACTCGGGAGGTATTTCTAACGGGTGAAGCTAATTTTGATGTGTCTCATCAGGCTAATGATCAGCGGTTTGTTGTGAGGACGGAGCGGGGGGTGGAAGTAGTGGTCTTAGGGACGGAATTTACGGTATATGCCCGACCTGAAAAGTCGAAGGTAATATTGAATCGGGGGAAAGTACAGCTGCGCTACCGTGAGGGGAAAGCCGAGAAACAAATCATGATGAAGCCGGGGGAATTAGTAATGCTGGATCAGAATAACCACCTGGAGCAGCAGGTAGTGACCCAAACGGATCAAAACGCGGCATTGAAAGACCACCGGTTTATATTCGATGATACGACCCTGGCCGAATTTGCGGAAATGATGCAGGAAAGCTATGGGATTCGGGTAGTGATTCAGGATAAAAAATTGGCTGAGCGTACCCTGGTGGGGTCATTCCGGGCCGAAAACCCAAAAGAGTTACTGGAAATCGTGTCCAAAATATTTAACGTAGAAATTGTAAAATCGGGTGATACCATTCTCTTAACTAACAAATAATAAATGTGAAAAAACTGATTTGCCTACACATGCTGAACTAAATTCCTAAACCCTTACTTCAATGAAAAAAACACTACGATTTTCCCTGCTGGCAGGAATGCTGATAGGAACTTTTTCGCTGATCGGACAAACGACGTTCGCTCAGGTCTACGCGAGTGTTTCGCGCCTGCCTCAGAAAAACGGCGATACTGCCCAACCGACACGACAAAAACTTCGTGGTGTACTCAACGAACTGAAAACCCGCTATCGGGTCGACATCCTGTTTGAGGGCGGATTAGTGGAACACATTACGGTAGCCTCCGATCTGCTGGACTACAAGGCCAGTCTCGAAGAAAACCTCGACAGAATCCTTCGCTCGGCCAATCTGAATTACAAGAAGGTAAAGGCAGGTACCTATGTCATTGTAGCGGATAAAAAGGCGGCGCAAAACACGGTACCTGCGGCCGATGCGGCACAGGTACTGGCAACGGTGCAGCGCCAGCCTGATTTGGAAGTACCCCCGCTGGGAATTCCCGTTAGAATTCAGAGCATGGTGCAGACGGTGCGGGGAAAAGTGCTGGACGAAAAAAGCGGGGGCTTGCCGGGCGCGAGTGTATTGATCAAAGGTACAGCGCGGGGTACTACAACCAATGCTGGCGGGGAGTTTCAACTGGATGTGCCTGATGCCGTTGCCGTGCTGGTATTTAGCTATGTGGGCTACGAAAGTCAGGAGATTGTGGTAGGTAATAAAACAACGATCTCCGTGACGCTTTCACCCGAAAGCAAAGCATTGCAGGAAGTGGTTGTAACAGCCTTGGGCATTAAGAAGCAGGCCAAAAGCCTGGGGTATGCCACCGCTACCGTAGCCCCCGAGGAAATGACGATCAACCGCACGGCCAATTTTATGAACGCATTGCAGGGCAAGATGGCCGGCGTAAACATCACCCCTCTGGGTTCGGGACCAGCGGGAACCAGCAAGATCCGCATCCGGGGCCAGTCGTCGTTCGGGGGTAACAACTCGCCGCTGATCGTTGTCAACGGGGTACCCATTGATAACACCAACAACGGGGCGCGGGGCGATGTGAGCGAGCGAGGCAGCAACCGTACCTCCGACGGCGGCGACGGACTGAGTAGTATCAATCCCGATGACATCGAAAGCATGACGGTGCTTAAGGGCGCGGCCGCGTCGGCCCTGTACGGTTCCCGTGCCAAGGACGGTGTCATTATGATCATGACCAAAACTCGGGGGACGGGTTCGGGTATTTCGCTTTCCTATAATACCAACTTTACCACGGAAGCACCGCTCGATTACACCGACTATCAGTATGAATATGGTCAGGGGGAGAATGGGGTACGTCCGACAAGCGCTTTTCCTTCCTCAGGACAGTGGAGTTTTGGTGAAAAATTTCAACCCGGCATGACCCAAATTCTGTTTAACAAAGTGGAGGTACCTTACCAGCCAGTTCGCAATCAGATCACGGACTACTACCGAAAGGGGTCGACTTTTACCAACACCATTACCCTGGCTTCGGGTGGCGAAAACGGCGGGTTCAGCCTGTCGGCTTCCAATCTGGATAATAAAACGATACTCGAAACATCGGGCTATCACCGCCGAACGGTCAACCTGGGTTTTACGCAAACCCTGGCTAAAAAACTGACGGTGTCGGGTAACATCAATTATTCCAACGAGTATCGCAAAAATCCCCCTAACATTGCCGAGCAGGATTATAGCCCGGTGGTCCTGTATAATATGGCCAACTCGATGCCTTTGGACTTATTAAAACAGAATGCCTCCGATGCAAACGGTAACGAGGTGCGCTGGTCGCGCTTCACCAACCGAACCAATCCGTACTTTTCGCTCAAACGTTTCGATAATATCCGCAACGACCGGGTGTTTGGCAACCTGACGGCCCGGTACAATTTTACGGATTGGCTGTTTTTGCAAGGCCGGATCGGGCAGGATTACTACTCCCGCGAGCAGGACTATAATCTGCCCACTGGTACGCAGCGGCAGCCTTCCGCCCCGCCGGGCTTTGTCAATGGGCAGTTTGTACAGGATTCACGCAATGTCCGCGAGCTAAACACCGACTTTCTGCTGGGCGCCAACAAAAAGTTCGGGGTCATTGGCCTGAATGTCAACGCCGGAGGAAATCAGATGTACCGACGCATCAGTCGCCACAACGTATTTATCCAGGATTTTTATGTCCGCGACCTCTACACCATTGGCAATGGACGCCAGCGTGAACCGAGCTACGAGTTTTCCGAGCGAAAAGTCAATTCGCTGTATGCATCCGCCGAAATTTCATATAAGGACTATTTATTCATCAACGGTACAGCTCGCAACGACTGGTTTTCGACGCTCTCACCCGCCAATCGGAGTATTCTGTACCCTTCGGTTACCGCTAGTTTTGTGTTCTCCCAGGCCTTTGCTAACGCGCTGCCCGATTGGATTAATTTCGGCAAGATCAGGGCTGGCTACGCCGAAGTGGGTAGCGATACCGATGTGTCGCCCTATGCTAGTAATCTATTCTATAGCATAGATCCCCAGCAATTTCCTTCACCTAATGGCGTAGGGCAGCCCCTAGCCAATATCAGCGGCACTACGGTTCCCAATGCCAACTTGCGGCCCATGCGGGTTTCGGAAAAGGAAGTCGGGCTTGAGTTGAAACTGTTCAACAATCGGGTAGGGCTGGACCTGACCTACTACGATAAACTATCCTCTGACCAAATCCTGCGCGCCCAGACTTCCGATGCGGGTGGGTACCTTAACCAACTGATTAATGTAGGGCAAAGCCAGAACCGAGGGTTGGAAATGATGGTAAACCTTATGCCTGTTACTACCCAGAATTTCAACTGGAACCTGACCTTTAACGCTGCCTACAACAAAACGAAAGTACTAAACCTGGGCGCCGATGTCAGTGATAATACCATTACGGTAGGTACGGGCGAGTTCACAGGTGAACTTCGCCAGGTGGTGGGTCAGCCACTGGGTCAGCTTTATGGCTTCGGTTATCGCCGCGACGAACAGGGACGGCAGGTGTTTGATGCGGGCAATGGTCGTCCGCTGCGCACCGCCACGCAGATTCCCTTCGGTAGTGCGTTACCGCTATGGGTGGGTGGTATTACTAACGGATTTACCTACAAAGGAATTAATGCTTCCTTCCTGATTGATTTCAAATTGGGGCATAAGATGATTTCAGGTACTAACTTCAATGCCTGGCGGCACGGCCTGCACCAAGGTACCCTACCCGGACGGGAACAGGGCTTTGTGATTGGCGAAGGTGTAAATTCCAAAGGAGAAACTAACCAGACAAAGTCGGGGGTGCAGGCGTATTATGAAACGGTTCGTTCGCAAAATATTGCTGAGGAGTTTGTCTATAACGCGGGTTTGTGGCAGTTGCGCCAGATCACGGTCGGCTATGACTTTAGCCGATTCCTAACCTCAGTACGGTTTATCAAAGGACTTCGGGTGAATGCTGTAGCTAACAATATAGCCGTTCTGAAAAAGTGGGTGCCCAACATTCACCCCGAGCAGTTTGGTTTTCCGTCTGACAACCTCTCCGGCCTGGAAGCCACGGGACTGCCCGTTACGCGGAGCGTTGGATTCAATGTAAATGTTAAATTCTAATGCGGTCTGCCGCGCGGTCAGAATGGCGGGGTCACCCGTGCGGTGAATGTCGGCATGTCGGAATTTTTTAAAAATCTGGTATCTGGCGAAAGCAATATTCACCGCAGGGGCGGCCCCCTCTTTCCGACATTCACTCAATCACTCATTAACTATATGAAAAAGCTACCCATATACCTCACAATCTTTACCGCCTGTTTTCTTGCCTCTTCCTGCGACAAGGGTTTTGACGAACTGAATGTCAACCCCAATGCTCTGACTAAAGTGGATCCGGGTTTTCAATTCAATACGGCCGTGGTGAACAGCGCCTTTGCGTACAGTAATTTACAGTATGAGACGATCATCGTCAAGCAAATGATCAACCCGTTCAGCGGGGTGGGTGCGGCAGGGCAGTATAACCAGGATAACCGGGGGGTGACCGCCGCTAACTGGCAACGCTACTACCGTAGCGTGATCCGCGAACTGGTGGATGTAATTGCCCAAACTAAGGAGGTACCCGCCCGCTCCAACCTGTACAACATGGCCCGAATCTGGAAGGCGTATGCCTTCATGGTACTGACGGATACCTATGGGGATGTTCCCTACACCCAGGCGGGAAGAAGTTATCTCGAAGGGATCGTGGCTCCTTCCTACGACGCGCAGGAAGAGATATACACCGATCTGTTGAAAGAATTGGAAACCGCCTCAGCGGCACTTGATCCTGCGAAGGCCCTGGTGAGCACTGATGTGCTGTATGGTGGCGACATCACGAAATGGAAACGCCTGAGTAATTCGCTGCTGCTACGCGGCGGGATGCGGCTTTCTAAAATCAATCCGACCAAAGCCGCCGAAGTAGTGGCCAAGGCAGTAGCCGGAGGTGTCATGCAGTCGAACGACGATAACGCGATGCTACGCCACACGGCCAGCTTTTCCAATCCCGTGGGGGCGCAGTTGAACGGTGGTCAGGCTGATTTCTTTTATTTGGCCAAAGATTTTGTCGACTATTTAAAAACTAACAATGATCCGCGTCTGGCTTCCATCGCGGTCCGCTACGTGGGATCCAGGAGTGCGGTGGATCAGAAGGAGTCAAAGGCCGACCGGAGTCCGGCAGTGCAGATTGGAATGCCGTTGGGCTTCGATAATACCACGATTTCAGCTGCCGTAAAGGCCGATAATCTGGCCAGCCTCTATGAGTACAGTCAACTGGACCGCAGCCGACTGGCGGGACTACTGAGTCCCACGATTTTTGTGACCTATGCCCAAACTCAACTGCTGTTGGCTGAGGCCGTCGTGCGCAAATGGACGACGGGCGATGCCCCCACCTTGTTCGCCAACGGCATCAGAGCTCACATGAAGCAGTTGGCTTTGTACGGTGCATCGTCGGCGATTTCCGACGCCGCCGTTGCGACCTATCTGCAAGCTCTCCCCCTCGTGAATGGCAAAGAGCTGGAACAAATCAACTCCCAGTACTGGGTGGCGTCGTTCCTGAATGGACCGGAAGCCTGGGCCAATTTCCGTCGCAGTGGCTTCCCGGTGTTGACACCTAATCCCTTTCCCGGTACCGACCTGAAAACAGAATCTTTTATCCGCCGATTGACCTATACCGACGCTGAACTCAATGTCAACCGAACGAATGTCCAGGCCGCTATCACCCGTCAGGGGCCTGATCTGTTGGACACCAGGTTTTGGTGGGATAAAAAATAATTGGGAATGAGTGAAGGAGAGAATATTGCTTTTGGCAGCCTTCTCTATTCACACAATCGCTCATTCACACAATCACTCATGTATGGAAATGAATTCAAACAACCCCACCCGCCGCCAAATGCTCCGTTCTACGCTGGGAATCGGCACGGTACTGAGTCTGGGAACGAAGGCTCAGGCAGCAGCAAAGCCACCCGAGCCTGTCATCGAATGGAATGCTCATATTTTCAGTCCTAATCTGAAAATATACCCCATTCATCCCAAGGCTGTATATTTGCCCGACGTCTCCGTGCATCCGGCCGATCCGCTCGCGTCTTATTTCAAGCGCCTGGATAGGGAAGGCATCGATCGGGCAGTCATTGTGCATCCCGAACCCTACGGCGACGACCATACCCTCATGCTCGACTGCCTGAAACAAGAGCCGAACCGGCTACGAGGGACTAGCCTTTTTTATCCCAAAGATTCGCAAGCTCCCGCCAAATTGGCGGCTTTGGTCAGGCAGGAGCCGCACATCGTCTCGACCCGTTTCCACGCTCATCGGGGTAAAGAAAACTACCTCGATACCTTCGCCGATGCGGGCGTGCGGGCCTTGTGGAAACAAGCCATGGATTTGGGTTTGGTGATAGAACTGCACATCGGCCCTGACTATGCCCGGCAAGCCGGTGAAGCCATTAAAGCTTTTCCGGGTTGCAAAGTCCTCATTGACCATCTCGCTGAGCAGAATATGGGTACCCCGGCAGAATTCGCGGATGTATTGGATTTAGCGAAATACCCCAATGTATACATGAAACTCTCGGGCCTGAATCATTTTGCCAAAGATGAACCTTACTACGAAAGCGCGAAACCCTTTACCAGTCGCGTAATCAAGGAGTTTGGTCCTGAACGCCTCGTGTGGGGGAGTGGATCGGCAAAGATCGTCGATGTTCACATGAGTGGCTACTCCGAAAAAGAACGGGCGATGGTAAAAGGCGGGAATATCCGTAAGTTGCTCGTCTGGAAGTGAATTAGTTAAGAATGCTAAATCATGAAGAATTTAAAACAACGCCTTAAAAACGGCGAAACCCTCCACGGCTGCTGGCTCAATCTGGGTAGTTCGCTCACCGCCGAAATCGTGGGCCTGGCGGGTTTCGACTGGGTACTGATCGACCTCGAACACGGTGCGGGTACCGAAAGAGATGTGCTGGCGCAGTTGCAAGCCCTGGAAGCCACCCCGGCGGGGGTAATTATACGGGTAGAAAGTGCCGAAAGTCAGCGTATTCACCGGATACTGGACATGGGTGCGGAGGGCATCATGTGTCCCAAAGTTAACAATCCGGCCGAGGCTCGGAAAGTCGTGAGCGGACTACACTATCCGCCGCACGGCCACCGGGGTGTAGCCAAGATGGTTCGGGCCACCCAGTTTGCGCAAAATTTCGACAGCTACTACCAGAATGCCCGCGAAAACCTACTCGGTGTCGTACAGATTGAAACGGCTGAGGTGCTGAACCATCTCGACGAAGTAGCCAGCATCGACGGCGTGGACGTGCTCTTCATCGGCTCCGCCGACCTGTCGATGGAACTCGGTATTTTTGGACAATTTGATCATCCGATTTTTAAGGAAGCGGTAGAGACCACGATTGCCGCTGCCCAAAAGGCCCAAAAAGCCGTAGGAATCCTTTTCTTCAATCCCGATGAATACCGGCAGTATCATGATCTGGGTATTCGTTTCATCGCCTGCGGCGCCGACGCCACCTTCGTAGCCAACGGAGCCAGGGCAATGGCGAAGAAATTAAATGAAATGCGATCCCAATCCCACTAGCAGTGCTTCTAAATATTTTCAACTGTCCACTATCAACTGTTAACTGAATGACTGATCCCCTCTTTATCCTTTCCATCGGAGTTATCATCGTGGTAGGTGGTATTATTGGTCTGAAATTGCACCCGTTTCTGGCCCTGATTCTGGGGGCTCTGGTCGTGGCGTTTATGACTCCGGCCCTGGCGGTAGAACAGTACGCGCTGGATAAAGGTATTACCCCCGCCGCTTCCCTGGCGCTTTCCAAAAAAGGCATCGGCGAACGCATTGCCACCGAGTTTGGTAACACCTGTGCCAAAATCGGCATCCTGATCGCGATGGCGGCCATTATTGGGAAAAGTCTGCTGGAAAGCGGGGCTGCCGAACGGATCATTCGTTTCATGCTGCGACTTTTTGGGATCGATAAAGCCCCTGCCGCCTTTCTGGTGAGTAGCTTTTTTCTGGGCATTCCCGTTTTTTTTGATACCGTTATTTTTCTGATGATGCCCCTGGTCAAAGCTATGACCTTGCGCCTGGGCAAAAACTACCTACTGTTGGTGATGTGCATCATGGCGGGAGCGGCGATGGCTAATTCGCTGGTACCTCCCGCGCCGGGCCCGCTTTTTCTGATCGGCGAAATGCATATTCCCATTGGCCTCATGATGATTGCGGGGGTTATCGTGGGTCTCTTTACCATTACCGCCGGGTACTTGTTCGCCGTATGGGTCAATAAGAAGATGCCCATCGAAATCCGGGATTCGCTTGATGCGCCTCTAAAAGATATTCGGGTCATTGCCGCACAGGAGGATAAAGAACTTCCCTCGCTGGGACTTTCATTACTTCCCGTACTGATTCCACTAGGCTTCATTTGTGCCGATACCGCGCTGAACGCCATTTCCAAAACGGGTGAGTTATGGGCTGATTCCGCGTTTCTATCGGCCATCGTCGCATTTGTTAAGTTTTTCGGGGACAAGAATATCGCCCTCATTTCGGGCGGGATCGCCGCTTTGCTGGTACTAGCCAATCAAAAAAAGACCAGCAAAGAAGGTATGTCGACCCACGTGCAGGGAGCTTTACTAAGCGGTGGGGGTATTATCCTGATCACTGCCGCCGGAGGAGCCTTTGGCGGGATGCTCCAGCAAACGGGTATAAGTACTCGCATCGCCGACCTGACAGCAGGCTACCAAATGGCACTGATTCCACTGGCGTTTCTGATTGCCGCCGTGGTACGTACCGCCCAGGGATCGGCTACGGTAGCGCTCATTACGGCTTCGGGGATTCTATCGGGGCTTGCTTTAAACGCTGATCTGGAATTTCACCCCGTGTATCTTGGCTTAGCTATCGGCTGTGGTTCCAAAATAGTACCCTGGATGAACGACTCGGGTTTCTGGATTATCTGTAAATTGAGTAATTTGACTGAAAAAGAAGCACTTAAAACCATCTCACCCTTGTTGGTTGTCATGGGAATTACAGGTTTAGTCGTCATCTTGATAGGGGCTAAGCTTTTCCCGTTGGTGTAGTAGTGGCTGTGGTCGATAGGCTCAAACCATTGGAGTACACAAATTTTCTTAAAGCATAAAATACACGAAATATGGAACACATAGGATTCATCGGACTAGGAATCATGGGCAAACACATGGCCCTCAATCTCATAAAAGCAGGGTACTCGGTCTCAGTTTTGCAAAGCAGCCATGCCGCCGATGCACTCACCGAAGCGGGGGCTACCGGTTATTCAAACAGTAAGGAACTGGCGCAAAAAGTGGACGTGGTTATCACCATGCTGCCCGACTCGCCCGAAGTAGAAGAGGCAGTATCGGGTACGGATGGTGTGCTGGCGGGTATCCAATCGGGAGGATTATTCATCGATATGTCCACCATTTCGCCTTCGGTGGCCACGAAGGTACATAGCCAAATGAAGGAAAAAGTTGTCGAAGCCCTCGATGCGCCCGTATCGGGTGGACAGGTAGGAGCCGAAAATGCCACACTCTCCATCATGGTAGGGGGTAGTGAGGCAGCATTTGAACGGGCGTTACCCATTTTTCAGGCCATGGGCAAGAACATCGTCCGCATGGGCGAACCCGGTACGGGCCAAACTACCAAAGCCTGTAATCAGATGATTGTCGGAATGACGATTCAGGCAGTCGGAGAGGCTTTCACCTTAGCCAGCAAGGCGGGGGTAGATTTAGTAAAAATGCGGGAGGCGTTGCTGGGTGGTTTCGCCCAAAGCCGCATCCTCGACCTGCACGGTCAGCGTCTGATTGACCGGAATTTTAAACCGGGTTTTAAAATAAAATTGCACAACAAAGATATGGGAATCGCTCTCCGGGCCGGCGAAGCTTACAAGGTACTCCTCAAAGGTACCTCGCTCGTGGCTGAGCAAATGAAAACCGCGATCGAACAGGGCCACGGCGAAAAAGACCATAGTGCCCTGGTGCTGCTTTTGGAAGAATAAATTTGATAACTTTCAGCGGTACAGTGATCCAAAAAGTTGTCAAATTCATGTGACCTGATATTTTCTAAACCTAAATCCCTATCATTATGAAACGGAGCAATTTTGTCAAAGTCTTCACCGCCGGTACCGTTGGGGCGTCAGTGGTAAACCTAGGCCAGGCTCAGGCCAAACCCGCCGTCCCGCGCAAGGTACTGATGAAAGTTGGCTGTCAGTCGGGCGGGACAACCAAAGAGAACCTGGAACTGAAAGGCCGCTGCGGCGTCTACAACATCGACGGCGGCTCGCCCAAAATCATCCCCGGTAAGGGATGGGATCTGGACGATTCGTTGGCCAAGCGTGACGCTTGCGAGAAGTACGGCATTAGCCTCGACGCCTACCACTACCCGCTGACTTCGGCGGGAATAGACCGGGTGGAGTACCCGAATATGATGTTGGGCAAAAGTCTGGAACGAGACCGCGAAATCGAGTACCTGCAACAGATGATTACGGTCGCGGCCAAAACGGGCCTTAAGGTGCTGAACTACAATACCACGATTCTCCCGGTACTACGCACCGGGAAAACCATCGATCCCAAACGGGGTAACGCTGAGTACAGTACCTGGAACTGGGAAGATGCCATCAAACGCAATGATCCTAAAACCATCGCGGGCGATGTTTCTATCGAGCAGATGTTCGAACGGATTACCTACATTCTGGATCGACTGATTCCTGTGGCCGAGGAATACAAGATTAAACTTGCCAACCACATTGCCGATCCACCCGTGCCCGCTGCCTACCGGGGCATCATGCGTTGGAACAGCCCTGATGTGTTCGAGGGTATGAAACGGTTTGCCTCGCTGTACAAAAGCCCCTACCACGGCTTCAATTTCTGTATCGGGTCCATTGCCGAAGGCCTCAAAGATCCCCGCCGCGAAATCCTGCCCATTATCAAGTGTTTTGGCGAAAAAAACCAGATTTTTAATATTCACCTGCGCAACATCAAGGGCGGCTTTAATAATTTTCAGGAAGTGTATCCCGACAACGGCGACATGAATTTCGTAGAAGTAATCCGCGCCCTGCGCGACGTGGGCTTCGACGGCATGGTCATGCCCGACCATGTACCCCACCACGAGAATAAAGAAGCCAGTGCTCAGTCTTTTGCCTTCTGCCACGGCTATATCAAAGGGCTGTTGCAGATGGTCGCGGAGGATGTTGCTTAGCAAGGGTCAAAAGGTCAAAGGGCGCGGATTTTGATTCAGAAATAATGCAAATAACTTCTGAAAAGGGCCATTTACCCTTTATCATCAACCCGAAAAAATCAATGTCTCGAATACAGCAAACCGTTATCACGCTCATTGCTATCGTAGATCCGCAGCTGTTGCACGCGCCCTATGCCCGAGGTACCATCGTCATGGACGAGGGTACCTCGGGCATCAGCGAAATTCCGGGTACGCAGGAAATCGATCAGGCTCTGGTTGAAGCGCGGGCTCTGCTAATTGGGAAAGATGTGTTTTAACTCAACGAGATCCGCCGCGGGCTCGTCGCGCACTTTGGGCAGGATACGGCCGCTGAGCGCGGTATCTCTCCCCGGTACCTAGCGCAAGATAGTGCATATTTTCAGTGCCGTGGAGGTAGCTTGTCTAGATATTATGGGGAAAATTCTAAACCGTCCAGTCGTGAATTTATTGGGCGGGCGGATGCGCGATCGGGTACCTTTTTCGGCCTATCTTTTTTACAAATACGAGGGCGCGGGTAGCTAACTGGCTTTCGGTACCGATTCCGCCGCGACGGGTTGGGATACAGCCCGGCAGAAGAAGTGCCTTGAACCCAACAGAAATCGTGCAGTAGGCGCGGGCGATGTGCCAGGAATCTAGCTTTCAATCAATCTATCAAGCTCAAAGGCGGCGTATTTGAGCCCCGGCAGGATGTGGATGGGGTTTCGGGGCTACGCGAAGCCTTCGCGCCGGAGGTACCCCTTCGTATCGACCCCAACGCACTTGTTCGTCGTGGTGTTCCGTGCCGCGAGGTTGTGCGGAGTCTTCTGCCGTTGTGCGTATGTAACTGCGTACTACAACCAAAAGGCCGTCTGTGAGGGCCCGAAGCCCAAACGATTTACACATTTCCTCATATCGTATTATCCGCTCCCGCCAGTCTTGAACCGAGCGTCGGCCGCTGGTGGGCAAGAACAATACAAGTCTTTGACTTGAACATCCCAAAGTTAGCCCCCCTCCGGGGCTAGACTTGCCAAAATAGTGAAGCCTCATCCTCCCAAACTCTACACTTCTTCCCTCACCACGTCTCCAGCCCCAACAACTTCTTCCCCAACTCGCTCAACTCAGCCGTATCATACTTTGTCTGCTCCCAATTCCGTGGGTCACCCGGAAACGCGTAGCCTTCGGGGGCGATGCGGTTTTTCCAAGAGTCAATGCGCCATTGGCGCAGGACTTCGTTGTCTTCCTCGGCGGGCATCATGGAAATGTACTGGGCGATGCGGACCTTATCTTTTGATAAATTCGGACGAATGCCGTGGGGTTGTAGGCTATTAAAGATCAGCAGATCACCGGCTTCCAGTTTTACTTTCACCAGCTTATCCTGAAACTTCGAAATATCCGGTTGAAAGCGGTTTCGATCTTCGGGTTGAGTTAATTTCCAGGTATCGTAGGTACGGAATAGCTCCGGGATGCACTGGAAACCACCCATGTTTTCGTCGGTCTGATCGGCCAGGGCTAGTACGCCTTGTACGTTTTGGGGTTTGGTTTCGGGGTCGTAGTCCCAGTGAATAAAGCCCTTGTACTCAAAGCCGGGCCGGATCGGGAAATTCAGGTTGGCGCGGTCGATGGTTGACCACAGTTTTTCGGTGCCCCAGATATCCACAAATGCATCATAAACTCGTTGCATTTGGCGGTTGTTCCATAGGTGCTGGTTGTTATAGACCTCCACCATACCCGTTCCGGCCAGCTCTTTCATCTGCATTTTGGCGCGGGGCGCGGTATACCAGGTATTGGGGTCATTGGCATTTTTTTCTTCAAACTCCCAGAGAAACTGAGCCGTACGTTCGGCCTGCTCGCGGGGTACCGCATTTTTGATAACGATATAACCGTTATGGATCCAGAAAGCCCAATCTGCCTCACTGAGTATCCGGAGCGGTTGGCCGTTGGAGCGGTTGTTGAGTTTTAATTTACTACTAGTGGCCGTGGAGGGGTTGCCGGGAATGTCTTTGTGGGCATTATTGGGGATCATGGTTGGGGCCATGGTGGGAGTCTTGGTTTCCATATATTATGCCATTTAAGTTCGAAATAGTGATACAAATGTACGGTCAGGTAAGCTTTCAAACTTTCCGTATAGTAGCCTATATTTGAACTATATTGATATTTTGGCTTTGTTTAATAATTGATGTTACGCAAGTCTGTTTTTATCCAAAGGAAATATTGCCTGTGTGTTTTAGTTTGAGTAGTTCTAGTTCTTTGAAAGCGGCTTGAATAGCCTTGATGTATATTTTCCCTTTTAGGGCGAAATGGTTGAGT
>JBDNFP010000126.1:0-12682 GCA_041689775.1 Spirosomataceae bacterium | reverse complement strand
GTGCTGGTAAAAGTCAGCCGAGTTTTCCAGCGACTTGATTTGCTCGTACTTGCTGAGGGCCAGGGCCACGAATTCTGATTCTGTCATGGGGGGGGCAGGTTTTGGGTGAGTTCAAAACTCAACTTTTTTTCCCTATTTTGCGAAACTGAAATACACCCCTTCCGGGTTGCAATCACTATACTACCCTTCCCCTTTACTTTTTTAATATAGCCTTCGTTAGCAAGCTCCATTAACGCCCGCCGGACGGTCATACGGGCAATATTATGTTTTTTACTGAGGTCATTTTCCGAGGGCAGAAGATCTCCTTCTTTAAAATACCCTACCTGGATTCGATTTTTTAGAAGAGCATATAATTTTTGGTAGTGAGCGGGTTCCATCAGGCAATTGGGGTTTGGGTCATGCAAGATCATTAATTAATCCTGTATACACAAGATACTCTATACCCGTAACCTATTCTATAATTCCTCCAACAAGATATTTTTCCAACGTACTTTAATTCCCCCTCCATCATGAATCTGTAAAGCAATTGATCCATTTGCCTCTCCGATTTTTGTGTCTTCAAAATCAACCATGGCGTGGCCGTTCAGCCAGGTCTGTACGTGTCCGCCCACAACCCGGATCTGCATTTTATTCCACGCTCCCATTTTCAAATAACCTTCCTCTTCCTCCGCGATCTGTACCAACCAACCCCGGCCGTAAGATTCGTACACCCCGCCAGTATCATGATTAGGCGGCGCTACTTCAACCTGCCAGCCACTCACGCGCGTTCCCTCAAAGGTGGATCGAAAAAACACACCGCTGTTACCATTTGACTCTTGCTTAAATTCGAGGGTGAGATCAAAGTCTTTGTAAAACGTATCCGTAGCCAGGTATCCGTATTTTTCATCAGGACCACTCTCGCATACCAGTTCACCTTTGTCAACGTACCATTTTTCTGTACCCTGTATTTTCCAACCCGATAAATCTTTGCCGTTAAAAAGCTTAGCTTTCTTTTTAACAGGAGTTTCATGTTTAGCCTCTATGGTAGTTAGGCACAAGAAAAGAAACAAAGCAGATAAGCTAGCTAGTCTGGTACAGATTTTTTTGTTTAAGTTCATATCATTTTGTTTAACTTTTTGGTAAATTTATTCAACATTATTAACAATAATATCAAATGTATCTAGTTATAGTGACTACATACCAACTAAATAGAACTAAGTTATGAAAAAAGTAAGTTTCTTTTCGCGTTACGCAGCAAAGTTAGCGATGATGGGTTTATTGGCCGGTTTATTTGTGGCCTGCAAGGACGACGAAGTGGTAGCACCCATGACCGTAACAGACATCGTGCTGGAAAACAACGATTTCACAATTTTGAGAGCAGCGGTCCAACATGCTGGCTTGGCTGATGCACTAAAGACGGGCACTTTGACCGTATTTGCACCCAATGATGCTGCTTTTGTCGCATCAGGCTATGCAAATGCCGCAGCCATTACAGCATTACCAGCCGCAACCGTGAAAGCAATTCTAGAATATCACGTACTTGGATCAACTGTATTATCTACTGATATTGCTACCGCAGCTAATCAGGCTGTACCTACCTTGAATGGTCAAACTGCATATATTACTAAAAATGCGGCTGGCGTTTCCGTCAATGGTGCATCCGTAGTGACAGCAGATATTAGCGCCGATAACGGAGTGATTCACGTAATAAACCGGTTATTGTTACCCCCTAGCCAGACATTGTTGCAGGTTGCTCAGGGAAACACTAATTTCACGTATTTGGTAGCTGCGGCTGTCCGCGCTGCTCAGGCTAATCCTACCATAGTAGCTGCCCTTACTTCTGACGCTTCTGCGTTTACGGTATTTGCTCCTACAAATCAAGCGTTTATTGCCGCAGGTTTCCCAACCGCAGCTTCATTAACCGCTGCTGATCCTGCTGTATTGGCTGGTATCATATTGTACCACGTAGTACCGGGTCGGATATTTTCTACTAACCTCACTACCGGAAACGTAACGACAGCCGCCAGCGGAGTACTAAAGGTGGATGTGAGCAGTGGTGTAAAAATTACCGGAAACGGAAACGGTACCAATGCAGCAAATGTAGTATCTGCTAACATTTTGGCAACCAATGGAGTAGTCCACGCAATCGACCGCGTATTACTTCCATAACCGTTCGATAAATTTATCTAACACAATGAAACGGAGCGCGGTAACATGGGCTCCGTTTTTTTTTGTTGTTACATTAACTTTATTGAGTGATTTGATTGTGGAAAAGAGCAAAATAAAAGATGCCTTAAAAAACCATTGGCTCAAGTGGCTGACCGGAGTACTGTTTGTACTATTTGTAGGCTCTTGGTGGATAGCGCAGCGGGTAGATTTTCGTACGAGTGACGATGATTTAGTGAGCCAGTACACCCAAGATAACCAGAATTTACCTCTTTCTATTCATCGGTATCAGGTAGAGAACCGTACGGTACGGTATGTAGAGTTTGGCCACCATAGCCTGCCCGTTACCATTTTGGTACATGGCGCTCCGAGTTCACTGAGCTTTTTTAGTTCACTGTACGCAGATACCTCCCTCACCAATCACACACTACTGGTCGGAGTAGATCGCCCCGGTTATGGGTATTCCGATTTTGGTGCTTCCGTCACTTCCGTCAGGAAACAAGCTCATTTTCTTCAACCTCTGATTGACTATATATACCCAAAAAGGCAGAAAGGTAATACTAGCCGCATCTTCCTACGGCGGATCGGTGGTAGCAAAGCTAGCGATGGATAATCCTGATCAAGTATCCGGAATCCTTTTCATTTCCTCATCCCTGGTTCAGTTGGTTTTTCCCGACAATCCTTAAAGTCGCCAACGACGAGAAATTACACCACCAAAAAGCACTGGAAGATATTCAGGATGGATGGGCACGCATCCACTCCCGCATTATACTGCTCCATGGAAAGGCAGATGTCCTAATCTATTTTTCCAATGCTGAGTATGCACGACAGCGATTTACCAATGCTATCTCCTTTAAACTTGTACCCCTCGACGGGATAGGGCATACCATCATGTGGGATCGCCCCGATTTAATCCGTAGTAGCGTAACTAGAACTTATTCAAAAATCAAACGGGTAGAAACAATAGCCGCCATTAATAAAAGAAGGGTTGAACCAATGCTGGTTCAACCCTTCTTTTATTAATTATTTTCTGGCTTACTATCAGAATTGCTCGGTTGCGGCAAAAAAGAAGTTTCCTTCGATCGTTGCATTTTCGTCTGAATCAGAGCCATGAATAGCGTTCGCTTCGATAGACGTCGCAAACAACTTACGGATAGTTCCTTCGTCGGCATCAGCAGGATTTGTAGCACCAATCAGCGTACGAAAGTCCGCTACGGCATTATCCTTTTCCAAAATCATAGGTACAATCGAACCCGATGACATATACTTACAAAGTTCTCCATAGAAGGGGCGCTCTTTGTGAACCTCATAAAATTGACTAGCTCGTTCGGGTGTCAACAGAGTTTTCTTCATTGACACAATTTTAAAGCCAGCTTCTTCGATCATCTTAATGATGGCTCCCGTATTGCCGTCTGCTACCGCATCGGGCTTAATCATTGTAAATGTTCTGTTTCCTGACATAAAAAGACAAAATTTTATTTGGCCATAAAAATAACCAACTTTCCCTATAAAACCGATAACACTCAACAAATCTCAACAGTTTTGTTAATTTTGTGCGCCCAAAAGATACTCCTTTCAAAAAGGTTGCTTTTGAGAAGCCTTTTAAATTGACAATCAATCACCGTGAATCCATCTATCGACGCGTTACGCACCCTACTTTCTTCTCCCCAAAAAATTGTCATTACGATGCACCGCGACCCGGATGCCGACGCCCTCGGATCGTCGCTCGGCTGGGCTTTGTATTTGAAAAAGAAAGGGCATAAGGCGACCGTCATCAGCCCAACCGACTTCTCAGCCAACCTTCATTGGATGCCCGAGGCCGATCAGGTACTAGTTTACGAAGGATCTACTGCCAAACCCCGTGAGTGTAAAGCGCTCATTGACGAGGCTACCCTACTCTGCTGCCTTGATTTTTCGGCTATTTCACGTTTAAAGGAACTTGGACGGCTTGTAGCTGATTCATCGGCCGTAAAACTGCTGGTTGATCATCATATTGATCCAGAAGACTTTGCTCAGATCGTAGTCTGGGACACCAAAGCTGCCGCTACGGCCCAGTTGATTTATCAGATTATCTGCCAACTGGAAAGTGCCGACTTTTTTGATATACCGATGGCTGAGTGCCTCTATGCGGGTATCATGACCGACACCGGTTCGTTTCGACACGGTAACACGACCCCGGAAGTCCACCTGGCAGTAGCTGACCTCATGCGTACTGGCTTTGAAAGCAACAAGGTACACCGGATGATTTTTGATAATTCTCCTTTGAATCGACTGAAATTATTGGGGCACGTATTAGGTGATAAGCTGCAGGTACTACCCGAGTACCGGACCTCCTACATGACGTTGACCGCCACTGAGCTGGAAAAGTACAAATCATCCGTGGGTGATACTGACGGCCTAGTCAACTACGGTCTACAAGTGCAAGATGTGGTCATGACGGCTCTTTTTATCGAACGCAAAGGTGAAGTGAAAATATCCTTCCGGTCGTTCGGGGAGTTTTCGGTACGCGACCTGGCAAACGCTCACTTCCATGGAGGCGGGCATTTTAATGCCGCAGGAGGCCGCACCACTCTTTCTTTACAAGATACAGTGGATCAGTTTTTGAAATTACTGCCTTTTTACAGAAAGCAACTACAGAGCGTAGAAAAATAAAGTCTTTTTTTAATCCTTTTAGACAAAACCAAAAGGATTAACGTTAGTGAATAGTACCAAATTTTAACAACCCATTTGAATCACTCTAATTTCTATTTAAACAAGAACCAATGAATCTTAAAACAATCGGTTTTGTGCTGGGTATATGTATCCTGGCCGCCTCTTGCAACCAATACCGGAAGCAGGTAACAGAAAATGGCCTCAAATACCAGTTCCACGAACAAAACAAAGATGCTCGTAAGGCCAAACTAGGTGATATTATTTCTTTCCATTTGGTACTCAAAAACAGCGAAGACTCCCTCCTACGTAATACCTACGAGGAGAATATGCCCGTAAAACTTGTGCTTCAGCAGGCTCCTTTTAAGGGTAGCTTTGAAGAAGGACTTGCCATGCTTGCCAAAGGCGACAGTGCTACTTTCTACGTAAATGCTGACACGCTTTTCACCAAGATGATGCAACCCATGCCTCCAATGGTAAAAAAGGGAACTGATCTTGCGTTCACAGTAAAAGTGCTCGATATTCAGACTTCCGAAGAGTTCCAGAAGAAACAAGCTGAGGAAGGCACCGCCCAGAAGGGAATGGACGCAAAAGTGATCGATAAGTACATTGCCGACAATAAACTGGCTGCCAAAGTTCAGAAAACCGAGTCGGGACTGCACTACGTGGTATTGACACTAGGGGCGGGCGCTAATCCGGGACAAGGCGATGTAGTAAAAGTACACTACACCGGAAAGCTTCTCGACGGCAAGGTATTCGACAGCTCCATTGATAACCCACAAACCGGCGGCAAGCCCATCGACTTCCAGGTAGGGGTTGGTATGGTAATTCCGGGTTGGGAAGAAGGTATCATGATGATGAAAAAAGGAGAAAAGCGTACGCTTATTATTCCATCGGGATTGGGCTACGGAACCGAAGGCTCCGGACCTATCCCCGCCAATGCAGTATTACTGTTTGACGTTGAATTAGTAGATTTCTCAAAATCAAGTGCAGGAACGAATCCCGCAGGTACTCCACAATAGGAAAATGAAAGTAGTGAATAGATACGGATGGATAGTAGCGATAGGCGTTTTGCTGGTGGGCCTTTTGGCCTCCTGCGAGGATCAATCAAGTGCAATCGTTAGCGAAAAAAAGCAGCAAAACGACCAGGAGATAAGAGCCTATCTGTTAAGTAAGGGTATTACGGCACAGCGCACAACCGAAGGACTATACTATCAGGTAGTTTCTACCGGAACCAGTAAGCAAAGGGTTGCCATTGGCGATCATGTTAAGGCCACCTACATTGCGAGGCGTCTGGATGGTGTAATCGTTGACAGCAGCGAGATAAGCCTCAACAAACCCGTTAGCGCTATCTTTGGTGTGACACGGCTGCCTTTTCTTTCGGACCAGGCCATGCAGCTTGTTTTCGGCACCATTTTGACCGAAGGTGACTCTGCTACGCTCTTCCTACCCTCCTTCCTGAGTCAGGGTGCTGCTGGTACTCTGCTGTTTCCTGCTTACAGCCCAGTAAGAATTGACATACGGGTAACGTCCATTAGTACCGAAACTGAACAGATGGATGCGTTTGTCCGCGATAACAACATTGTAATTACCGAAACAACCGCGAGCAGCTTGCGATTCGGAAAAAAAGTAAGTTATCCTGATTCCGCACAAGTGAAGGACGGCAGTGTACTTAGCGTAAAGTATACTGGTCGAAGGATGGATAACACTATTTTTGACTCCGGTACCATTAGTGTAACCGTAAACAGTACTAGCCTGGTGAAAGGTTTTACCGAAGGACTATTGAAATTGCGTGCGGGTGAGAAAGCAAACCTACTTTTCCCCTCCGTTCTCGGATACGGTAATCAGGGTAAT
The DNA here is from genome assembly GCA_041689775.1 of Spirosomataceae bacterium. Lineage (GTDB taxonomy): Bacteria > Bacteroidota > Bacteroidia > Cytophagales > Spirosomataceae > JBDNFP01. The sequence goes on along the minus strand of JBDNFP010000126.1, from coordinate 6,034 downwards.
AAAAGTATCGCCGGTTTCTCGCCTCTGTATTTTGAGGTAGAAATTGTATCGAAGAAGAACTAATACGCTTCATCATCGTTTTAGAGGCTGCTCATTGAGTAGCCTCTATTTTTTTTATACCTTATCAAAAAATATCCTACCAAATCTCTAAATAAAGAACACTGGTAATTGTATACCTATCAAACGAAACTATGGAACTTTGTTTTGCCACCAACAACGAGCACAAACTCGCCGAAATACAAGCACTCCTCGGATCGGAATTTCAACTGGCTACCCTATCCGAAATAGGGTGTAGAGAAGCTATTCCCGAAACGCAGCCCACTGTTGTCGGTAACTCCCGGCAAAAAGCCGAGTACATCTGGACAAACTACCAAACTGATTGCTTTGCGGATGACACTGGCCTGGAAGTATACGCCCTAAATGGTGAACCAGGAGTCGACTCGGCCCACTACGCCGGACCTCAGCGTAACGCCGACGATAACATGCAGCACCTGTGGGAGCGACTCGCGACAACCGGAGTTGCTCTACCTACCAAAGCCCGCTTTCTGACCGTTATCACGCTCGTAATCGACGGAGCCTACTATCAGTTTGAAGGAAATATTGAAGGTGAAATAATTGCCAAAAAACGGGGTACGCAGGGTTTCGGGTATGATCCGGTTTTCAGGCCCGAAGGCCACGAACGGACTTTTGCCGAAATGAGTATGGAAGAAAAAAGTCAACTTAGCCACCGGGCCAGAGCATTCGCAAAATTGGTATCATTTTTACGGAAGCACTAACCTTCGCTATCCAAACTTGCCAATTTGGTTTTTTATGTTCAACTTAGAGTACTTTCATACCTGATACCTCCTATTCCATGGCACACTTCCACTCTGATAATTTTCGGTACAATGGCACAAAGCCTTTTTCTATCAAAAAAGCCGACCGCAAGATTCCGGACATTTACGATACAAAAGAGGAATATGTGCAAATACTAGAAGAATCAGCCCATGATCTGGACGAGTTGCAAAGTATGATGTACGCCCACAATAGGTACGGACTGCTGGTCATATTTCAGGCCATGGATGCGGCCGGAAAAGATGGCACGATTAAGCATGTCTTGATGGGAGTCAACCCGGTCGGGGTAAAAATACATTCGTTCAAACGTCCTTCGGAAAATGAGCTCAGTCACGATTTTCTGTGGCGCACTAACATATTAACACCTCAGCGGGGTACCATTACCCTATTCAACCGCAGCTATTACGAAGAAGTATTGGTAGTAAAAGTACATCCCGAAATACTAACCACTGTGCAGCGGATACCGGAAGAAATTACCAGTAACCCGGATAAGGTCTGGAAGCAACGCTACAAGGATATCAGAAGCCAGGAGAAGTACTTATACCGCAACGGTATACGGGTAATCAAGTTTTTTCTGAACGTCTCCAAAAAAGAACAGGCTGACCGTCTGATAGAGCGTATCGAAGACCCCTCCAAAAACTGGAAGTTTGAGGAAGGCGATGTTAAAGAAAGAGAGCACTGGAAGGAATATATGCAAGCCTACGAGGAATGTATCAATGCAACCGCCACTAAAAAGGCGCCCTGGTTTGTAGTGCCGGCCGATGACAAGAAAAATATGCGGTTGATTGTTGGTAAAATCATCGCCGAAGAACTGCGCAAAATGGATCTACAATACCCCGAAGTAAGCGAAGCCCGCAGTGAAGAACTACATCATTTTATTGACATCATCCGGTCGCAGAATAACGATTAGCCTCAATATACTTTTTTATAGTCAACGGCATCCACTACGATTTTTGAGATAATCTCCCGCATTATTTCGGAAGTACCTCCGGCAATTGTCCCTACCCGAGCATCCCGGTAGGCTCTACTGATGGGGAAGTCTTCCATGTAGCCGTACCCACCAAAAAATTGCAGGCAAGTATCAACTACCCGTTTCTGCATTTCGGAAGTAAAAAGCTTGGCCATGGAACATTCCTTGACTACGTTTTGGCCCTCCGAAAACTTCCAGCAGGTACTGTGTACAAACTCCCGCGCGACTTCTACCTCAGTAGCTACATCAGCAATGGTATGCCGTATTGCCTGAAACTTTGCTATTTTCCGTCCAAAGGCCTCCCGTTCCTGCAAATACTGTAGGGTCCACTCCAAAACTACCCCGGCTCCTGACACCGCCATGATACCCGCCACTAACCGTTCTAATTGGAGACTCTCCATGAGGTAGTAAAATCCACTCCCTTCCGTACCAATGAGGTTACTAACCGGAACACTCACCCCGTCGAAGCTTATCTCGGCGGTATCTGAACTATGCCAGCCCATTTTATTCAGTTTAGTTCGTGTGATTCCGGGAGCATCCAGTTCTACCAGCAGTAAACTAATACCGTTTATTCCTTCATCTGGGGAAGTCTTTACCGCGAGCGTAATAAAATCGCCGTAGGTACCATTGCTAATAAATGTCTTGGTACCATTCACCAGATAATAATCACCTGAGCGCACCGCCGTGGTTCGGATTGCCGAAACGTCTGAACCAGTATTCGGCTCAGAAATACCCAAGGCCGCTACTTTTTTCCCGGCAATAGCCGGTACGAGGTACTTCCTTTTTAACTCTTCGCTTCCCGCTTTGTACAAATGGTTAATCGCCATGAACTGATGTACACTTACCGCCGTAGCAAAGCCTCCCATCCCACAGCGCGCCAGCTCTTCCAGAAATACCACCGAAAACCAAAAGTCAGCCTCCGTGCCACCGTAGGTTTCGGGGTACATGAGTCCAAGAAAGCCCACATCACCCATTCGCCGAAATATCGCCGTAGGAATCCGCCGCTCCGTTTCCCACTTTTCGGTCTGAGGAACGACCTCTCGGGTAATGAATTGGCGGACGCTTTGACGAAAAAGAGCATGCTCTTCTTTAAAATACCTTGATTGCATAGTGGTAATCGTTAAAAACGAATGAAGTGTAATGTTCCTGTATGCAAGATGTATAAAATAGCCCAAAAACAAAATGGGTAGACTCTTAAAGAACCTACCCATATCCACATTATCAACCTCTCATTTATCGTATTACAAATTTCCTCCGCCAATTTGGCACCCTTCTGCGTATAGCTCTACGTTATATTTGCCGGGCCGAAACTGGGTCGAGTTATCGTAGAGCATTTCTACTTTCTGATTGCTGTTCATATAGGCTATAGACTCGCGGGTAGTGAATTTGGCGTCCTGACCATTGACCAGAAACTCTCCTGAACCGGTGGCATCGTCGGACAATACTGCTCCTTCGGGGTCAAGTACCCGTACGTAAATATCTTTTGTTTCCTAACGGGTTAATGGGTTCTCTGGCAGATCAAAGTTTGATCTATCCGCTTTGCTTTGTAAGCATCGTCATCTTTTATTTTACCACGCGACGGAACGGCCAGCACTTTAAAGTTTTGTGCCTTCAAGGCCACCGCCCGGTTGACCTTCGCGGATAATTCTTTATTCTGCACCGTAAAAGTCATCACCGAATCGCTTAGCTCTGTTTGCCGCAGAACCAGCATTTGCCGTTCATTACCGAGGCCACCTACCGGAATATTTAATGAATCATTATTTGCCGCAAGCATTTGATTCTCCCCTCGCAACTGAGCTATTTCTGTGTCCTTCTCAGCTAGGTACGTTTCGTATTGTTTAATCTTCGCCAGGTACTTACCTGTATCAACCCTTCTTACTTTTACTCAAAACTACCTTATCAGCTTCCAGCTGAACTTTTATTTTTGTCAGCTTGGCTAATTTCCACCCAGACTTTCAACTTCTCCAATCTTCAAATTAAGAGCCGTCGATAAGGAATCTAATTTAATACTAGCTCAACTCACGGGCCTTTTCCATTACTACCGCTTCCTGATTTATTAATTCAGCGCGTTGCTGAACACAAAAAAACCCAACATCGCTGAAACAATCGCCAGGATCACTACTGCTGCTCACGCTATACTTTGACTTTTTCTGTTCTTCCTTTTGCATTTTGATATAGATTTAGATTTGACATGTAAAGAAAAGGGGTGCAGGCCTCACTCATCTTCATCCGTTGGTTTAGTAATTCTAGTTTTTAAGTGTTTCCTTACTAAATAAAATATCGTGCTTGCGTCATAATCCAAACCTAAACCCAATAATAAATAACTATTTGATATACTGATAGTTGTTTATTGAATCTAGTATGAAAACTCGTTTGTGAGGTTTTTATATCAAGTCAAAATAAATTATAACGGGCTATAAAAGAGAAAAAGGCGTAGAACTAAGTCTACACCTTTTCAATCAAGTAAGTACAAAGAGTGCGTATTTATCTACGACTTTTATTTATCGTTCGTGGCTTTATCGTATAGCTTCTTCCCCACCTGCTCGTATTTATCGCCCTGAATCCACTGGGGGGCCTGGGCACGATCAGCAATCAGTCGGGCACCGTAGGTGTAGGCCTGACAAAATTTGAGCAGATAGTCAAAATCAATAGTCTCCGGGTTATCAGATACCTGGTGGTAGTTTTTCATTAGCTCCTCATCAAACTTACTGAAGCCCGGAGAAAATGTAGGTGCGGGAATACCCTTCGCCGCAAAGCTTACGTTATCCGACCGGTCAAATAATCCTTGCTCCGGGGCCGGATCGGCAAATACTCCCAGCCCAAAGGCTTTACTAGCCGTTTCAATTTCGGCCCGGGCACCCGTGCGATCCAATCCAATTACCCCTACAATTCCGGTATTGGTATAGCCTGCACCATCCGAATTGAAGTTGAAAATACAACGCTCCAAAGGTAAAATCGGATGACTCGCGTAGTACTTACTACCTAGTAAACCGACTTCTTCGCCCGTCAAAGCTACAATCAAAACTGATCTTTTGGGGGGCGTTTTAGCCAAAGCTTCCGCCGCAGAGAGTAACGCTACTGTTCCAAAGGCGTTATCACGGGCACCATTGAATATGCTATCCTCGGCCGTGTAGGGTTGTCCGCCTTGCTTCCCAACCCCAATGTGGTCATAATGAGCCGTGAGTAGTACGTACTCATCTTTAAGTTTCGCATCTGTTCCTTCGATGTACCCCACCACATTATATCCGTTCACTATACGTATACTACGCCCCTGAGTATTCAGGCGAATCGTGGTAGCAGCACGTAGAGTTTTGGTTAAACGAGGTTCTTGACCGTTCACCCATACATGGGGTAGTGCTGTTGCTCCATTGGATAAGCCAATTCGTTCGCCCGAAAAATAGCGTCCTACAAAATTCCAGGGCATAGGAGCTTTAAAAAGTTCTATTATGGCCACGGCCCCTTTTTCAGCCGCAAGTTTTCGCTTTTCATTAGACACGCTGATAATTTCAGCAGGTGAGGTGGCGTCAGGTGACCCACTTTGAACTAGTACTATCTTGCCCTTTACATCCAGTCCTTTGTAGTCGTCCCAACCTTTGGAGGTATCTTCAAGGCCAAAGCCGGCGTAAACCAAGGTAGCGGTCAGGTCTGTGGTTTCGCCCGCCATCAGAATCCAGTCTTTCTCGGACCGAAGAGTATCCTTTCCGGCATACATAACCCCTGACTGCAAAGCTCCCATTTTATCAAACGGAATAGTTTGGAAGTAGGACGATTGGCCCGCTGCGGTAGACACACCCAAACGCCGGAATTGCTCGGCAATGTAGCGCGCTGCTACCAGATTTCCCTGTTCTCCGGTACGTCGCCCCAGCAGCTCATCAGAGGCCAGGAACCTCATGTGTGACTCGGCTTCGCTTTTCCGTAATTCAAACTCCGGAAGGGTACTTTTTTTCTGAGCCATTGCTGGCACAACCATCATCAGGCAGCATATAGCGGCTAAAACAGTATTTTTCATGGGTAAAAGAAAATTATTGTTGATTAGGAATAACTAATTGGGTACTGTACCCTACTAAAATGAAAGGATTAAATGGGAAATTCGGATTTTTGTAGTTCCTCAACAACAAATCTCCTTTTTTCCCATGAAGCAGAGCCTCATCGACGAAATTACGAAAGTTCTAAAAAGAGTGCCAATCGTAGAAAATTTAGCTCGTAAAAAGTTTGTGTCTCAGTACATCG
>JBDNFP010000125.1:0-3927 GCA_041689775.1 Spirosomataceae bacterium | reverse complement strand
GGTTGACCAACGCGGCAACCGAGGGCCTCAACAATGTAATTCGCTATGTCAAACGGATCAGCTACGGCCTCCCAAAGTTCGAGCATCTAAGGCTTCGAGTCCTAGCACAAGCTATGTGACCACAAAAATTGTCAAAGAACCGCAGATTTTAAGAGTAATCGTTTACCTTGAAATAACTCCATATCCTGATTCAACCCCACCAATCCCGACATCATCCTGCTGGCGGGCGACCAGGGCGCGATCATCACCGTCAACGGCGGGCAGACCTTCAGCTCGTGGTACAACCAGCCCACGGCGCAGTTTTACCACGTCAGCACCGACAACGCCTTTCCCTACAACGTGCTGGGCGGACAGCAGGAAAGCGGCTCGGTGGGCATCGCCAGCCGGGGCAACGACGGCCAAATCACCTACCGCGAGTGGCATCCCGTGGGCGTGGAGGAATACGGATACGTAGCCGCCGACCCGCTCGACACGAACATCGTGTATGGGGGCAAGATCACCCGCTTCGACAAGCGCACCGGGCAGACGCAGAACATTGCCCCCGAGGCCGTTCGCAGCGGGAAGTACCGATTCGTCCGCACGGCCCCGGTGCTGTTTTCGCCCATTGATCCCAAAACGCTCTTTTTTGCCGGGAATGTATTGTTTAAAACCCAAACCGGCGGCGATTCCTGGGAAGTGATCAGCCCCGACCTCAGCCGCGAGCGCTACGACGAAATTCCGGCCAGCGTGGGCATTTATACCACCGAAGAAATGAAAAAGATGCCCCGCCGGGGAGTCATCTACGCCGTGGCTCCCTCCTACGTGGACAGCCTCACGATTTGGGCCGGGACCGACGACGGCCTCATCCACGTCACCCGCGACGGCGGTAAAAACTGGCGGAACGTGACGCCGCCCAGCCTGAAACCCTGGGCCAAGGTGTCGCAACTGGACGCCAGCCACACCGATGCCAACGTGGTGTATGCCGCCATCAACGGCAACCGGCTCGACGACATGAAACCCCACATCCTGCGCACCCGCGACGGCGGGGCCACCTGGCAGGAAATCACACGCGGCCTGCCCGACCAACCCATCAACACCGTACGGGAAGACCCGCTGCGGAAGGGTTTGCTCTTCGCCGGGTCGGAAACGGCGGTGTCCGTGTCGTTCGACGACGGGGACAACTGGCAACCGCTGCGGCTCAATATGCCCGCCACCTCCATCCGCGACCTGGTCATCAAGGACGACGACCTCGTGGTCGGCACCCACGGGCGCAGCTTCTGGATTCTGGACGACATCACGCCGTTGCGCCAACTCACCGCCGAAGTAGCCAAAGCCCCGGTGACGCTCTTCCGGCCCCAACGCACCTACCGCGTCCGCTGGAACATGAACCCCGACACCCCGTTGCCGCAGGAGGAACCCGCCGGACAAAACCCGCCCGACGGGGCCATCATTAATTACACCCTGCAAGAAAAAGCCACCGGACTCGTCACGCTCGACATCCTGAACGCCAGCGGCGAACTGGTGCGCCGCTACACCTCCGCCGACGAACCCTACCCGATGCCCGCCATCAACGTGCCGGACTACTGGCCCCGCCCGCAGCAAATCCTCTCGGGCGCAGCCGGGGCGCACCGCTTCCTGTGGGACCTGCACTACGCGCCGCTGCCCGGCCCGGTGTCGTTCCCCATCGCGGCCACCTACCGCAACACGGCCCCCGCGCCCACCGCGCCCTGGGTGATGCCGGGTACCTACACCGTCCGGCTGACGGTAAACGGCAAAGTATATGAACAACCGTTGACCGTAAAAATGGACCCGCGCGTGAAAACCCCAATTGAAAAACTCCAACTGCAACACGACTGGTCGAAGGCGATGTACGAAGGACGGCAGCAGTTGGCTGGCGTGGCGGAAGAACTTGGGGTTTTGCACTCGAAACTGGATGGGCAATTGGCCAAGGCGGGGAAGAAAGAGAAGGCTTTGCTAACTACCCGGCTGGAACGGGTGATGGCGTTGGAAAAGGAATTGCCTGGGTTGCAGCGAAGTTTGTATAGTGTGTTTGAAGTTTTGCAGGATAGTGATTTTTCGCCTACTACGCAGGCGGTGAAGGCGGCGCGGGAGACGGAGAAGTTGGTGGGCGAGTGGGTTAAAAAGTGGGAGGAGGAGAGAGGTGAAAAATAAATAACGCACTGACCTCGTGCTATTTCTGCTAAAAACAGTAGATTTGTTTGAAGTAATGCCCTTGCTATGCGCGGACTCAATAAAGTGACCCTTATCGGAAATCTGGGCGATGACCCCGACGTACAAGTTTTGACGGGAGATATTACCGTGGCAAAGTTCTCGTTGGCTACGACTGAGCGATATACCGACAAAAACGGTCAGGCGCATTCCGAAACCGAATGGCATACCGTAATACTTTGGCGAAGCTTGGCTGAACTGGCCAAAAACTACCTTAAAAAAGGAAGTATGGTCTATCTGGAAGGAAAGTTGAAGACCCGAAGTTATGACAGCAAGGAAGGTTCTAAACGCTACGTGACAGAAATCATCGCCGAACAACTCATTATGCTCGATAAACGCCCCGAAACAAATGCAAAATAACACCCTGGTATCCAATGAGTGGCAGTTTGAGTTGGCAGAACACGGAGGAAAGCCCGTGATTTTGATTCGTTTTTCGTACAATCAAGAACAGCACGCGATGGTGAAAGCACTTACGGGGGCACGATGGAGTAGTAGCAAAAAGGCGTGGTACGTCCTGGATATACCGATGTATAGACAGCGTTTTGGCCTGGAAACATCGCCTGTTGGCAAAGAAGTACTATCACAGATTGTAGGAATCAATCAGCCCGCACTTTTACAGTTGATCCAAACGCTTGAACTCAAATCGTACAGCCCCAGTACAATCAGAACCTACCGAAATGAGTTTGCGCAACTACTCTATGTTTTGAAAGAAAAGCCCGTGAGCGACCTCAGCCCAACACGTCTACGGGACTATTTCTTGTACTGCACCAATACACTCAAACTCTCCGAAAACACCCTTCATAGCCGAATCAATGCCGTAAAGTTTTTTTATGAGCAGGTTCTTCATCGGGAGCGAATGTTTTTTGAGATACCGCGCCCAAAAAAAAGAATTATTCTACCAAATGTACTCGCCATCAGCCAAATAGAAAAACTGTTCAGCCAACTCGAGAATCTTAAGCATAAAACGATGATCTATTTGGCTTATTCGGCTGGTCTGCGAGTGAGCGAGGTGGTCAATCTCAAAATAAGGGATATCCATTCGGCACGTATGGTGATAAACATAAAAGGGGCCAAAGGTAAAAAAGACCGTACAGTAGCCTTATCTGAAGGAATTTTGAGCCTTTTAAGGAAATATTACACTACGTACACCCCAAAAGACTGGTTGTTTGAAGGACAATACATTGAAGAACCGTATAGTACGCGTAGCTTACAAAGCATCTTTCATCGAGCCAAAGAAGCTGCCCAAATCAGGCAGGCTGTCACCTTTCACAGCTTGCGTCACAGCTACGCAACTCATTTGCACGAGGCTGGGACTGATATAAAATTGATACAGGAATTGTTGGGTCATAATGATATACGAACTACCTTGCGTTATACGCATATAAGCAATCGAACACTCGATAATATAAAAAGCCCATTCGATTCGTTAAACTTGCCGAAAGATTGACTTTTGTATTTTCCTAAACAAGGCAGCGGGAATTATAACAATACAAAAAGTACGATGTCAAAAGTACAACGAAAAAGAAGAAAAGTATAAAATAAATACAAAAAGTACTGCAAAACTTTCGTATATACAGGCGTTGGCTGTCATGCTAAATCAAAACTACTTGAAACAATCATCTCTATAAAATGCTTAAATATTCACTTAAAAATAAACCAACCACCAAATGAAAAAATTATTATTCTTTACTTGCATTGTTCTTGTAAGCTGCACAGTTT
>JBDNFP010000124.1:0-6924 GCA_041689775.1 Spirosomataceae bacterium | reverse complement strand
CGAGAAACTCAACCATTTCGCCCTAAAAGGGAAAATATACATCAAGACTATTCAAGCAGCTTTCAAAGAACTAGAATCACTCAAACTAAAATACGAAGGAAACATTTCCTTTGGATAAAAAACAGCCTTGCGTAACATCAAAACTAAGTAGGCACAATTAGTTTTTTTAAAGCTCCATGCGGGCCAATGGACTTACCATTTGATCCGTAAAATCATTGTTTAAATACTTAAAGTGAGCCGCGATGGCAATCATTGCCGCATTATCAGTACAATACTCAAAACGAGGAATATACACGTTCCAGTTTTGCTTTTCACCTTCGGCTAGTAACGTAGTCCGTAGCCCGGAATTGGCCGAAACTCCACCCGCAATGGCTACTTCCCGGATTCCTGTTAATTCGGTTGCCTTCCGTAATTTTTTAAGTAATATTTTTACTAGGGTACACTGAATACTTGCGCAGATATCGGGCAGGTTCTCCGAAATAAAGTCAGGGTTTTGTTTTATGCTTCGTTGCAGAAAATAAAGAATAGAGGTCTTTATTCCACTGAATGAAAAGTTAAGGCCGGGTACATTCGGAATAGGAAAATCATAGGCCTTGGGGTTTCCTGATTGGGCGTACTTATCAATCAGAGGCCCACCGGGGTAGGGCAGATCCAGGAGTTTAGCTGATTTGTCAAACGCTTCACCCACGGCGTCGTCGAGGGTTTGTCCAATGACTTCCATGTTGAGGTAATCTCTTACCAGAACAATCTGGGTGTGGCCGCCACTAACGGTCAGGCATAGAAATGGAAATTGTGGTTTGGGCTCTTCAATGAAGTGGGCCAACACGTGGGCCTGCATGTGATTTACGTCGATTAATGGGATACCCAATCCTAATGCCATGGACTTGGCAAAAGAAGTACCCACCAATAAAGCTCCCATTAGGCCCGGACCACGGGTAAAAGCTATGGCTTGCAGATCTTTTTTCGCTATTTTTGCGTCCTGAATCGCCTTGTCAACGACTGGTAATACAACTTGTTGATGAGCCCGGGATGCTAATTCGGGTACAACACCTCCGTAAGCCTGGTGAATCAGCTGGGTAGCTATAACATTAGACCGAATTTTGCCGTTACAAATGACGGCGGCCGACGTTTCATCACAAGAGGATTCAATGGCTAATATATTCATGCAAATCGTTAAAATTTGCACAAAAATAGGTAAATTACTGCAAGAAGGGATACTCTTGTTCCCCAAAACTATACATGGTTGAGATTCTGAAAAAAGTGGGGAATGCCCTCGTGGTACTCATGATTCTGGCGTTTTATACGCTTGGGGTCGTGGTGATCGCGTTTCAGTCTCCGGTGGTGCAGACTTGGGTGACCAAAAAAATAGTGAAAGAAGTCTCCGATCAGATGGGCTACCCGTTAGCCGTTGACCGGATCAACATTAAGTGGTTTAATACTCTTTCACTGGAAGGAGTCTCCGTTCAGGATCCCCAAAAGCAACCCATGATTAGCGTCGGGCGGATCGATGTAAAATTCAATATCCGTTCGATTATACAAAACTCATCCAGTGAAGTTCACCTGGACGAGGTGACATTGTATCAGCCTGACGTGCGATTGGTAAAAACGCAAAACGGGAATCTCAACGTGGATTACTTCATCAATCGTATCAATGAGATGATACAAGGAAGTGATACTACCCAAGGCGTAGCAAATCAAAACATCCCCTTTACAATCGGTAAGGCGACCTTAACCGATGCGGTGTTCCACTTTGATGACCCCCGGGAACCCTACGTAACCAAGTCAAGTGTATTTGACTACTATCACTTTGAACTTCGGAATCTGAATGCGCAGTTGAAAGACTTTTTGGTACTGGGTGATACGATTCAGTTTGTTGCCAAGGATCTTACTGCTATCGATCGTCAGACTGCGCTCAAAATACATGATCTCGATACGCGGTTTATGTACTGCGTAAAGAAAATTGAACTAGCGGAGTTGAGTGCGTTCATTGGCGGTTCCTACCTGAATGATTATTTAAGTTTTAATTATGATGCACCATCTTCCTTTGGTGATTTTAACGAGAAAGTACGGATGGTGGCCCACCTTAACAAAAGCAGGATCTATTCGGATGATCTTGGTTTGTTTCAAGAATACCTGCTCACACTCCGCGAAACCTGGAATATTTCGGGTGATTTTAACGGCACAGTTCATGACTTTATGGTCACTAATACGGATCTCCGTTTTGGTAAGGGTAGCCGCTTCGCGGGTGATTTTGCGTTTAAAGGATTACCTGAGTTTAGTAAGACCACCATGGATTTTAAGCTTGTAAACTCACGGGTAGAGACTCCTGATCTGGTTCAGTACTATCCCGAAACCGACCTGCACGAAACATTTCAGAAATTCGGAACCGTTGCAATCAATGGCACTTTCAAAGGCAGTTCGGTTGACTTTAATTTGAAAAGTCAAGTCGGAACCGACATCGGAGACCTTACTACCGATATGTCCTTTCATATCCGGGATCGGTTTACTTCCGGTTACGATGGTTTTTTGAGTACAAATGCCCTTGAATTAGGTATTTTGTTTGATAGGCCCGAAACTTTACAGAAACTTGATTTTGCGGGTACTATTACCGGGAAAGGTTTTGACGTACTGACTGCTTCGGCTAATCTGGACGCAAAGGTTACCCGATTAGGGGTCAATAAATACGACTACCGGAATGCGGAGTTACGAGGGAATTTACAGAAATCATTTTTTGATGGTCAGGTCAGCTCCCGCGACACGAATTTGTTATTCAATCTCGATGGTAAGGTCGACTTTTCTACTCCTAAAAACACCTTTGATATTAGCGGAGTGGTAGAGCGAGCCAACCTTAAATCACTCGGAATTACCGCTGATCCGCTGGTATTACACACCCAGTTGGATGTTAAAATGCTGGGGAATACCGTGGATGAATTAGTGGGAGAGGCCAGCTTTTTGAATACTTATTTGTTGACTCCACTCAACCAGCGTAACCTAATTATTGATACACTGCTTATAACCTCTACTCAGGACCTTGACACCCGCACCATTGATTTAAATAGTGAGTTCATCAAGGCTCATTTTGAAGGGAATTATATTATCAGTGAAGCAATTGGCGATCTTACCCAACTATTGAAAGAGTATGAGTTGTACTTTTTCGGTGATGAGGCCGGCCGGAACATCTACTACGCCACGAAAGTAGCAAAGGAGCAAGTCTCCGGTCGGTATACTGTCAATTACGAGATGGAGGGGAAAGATATGAAGAACCTCCTTGATTTTCTTTACCCAAATTCCTTCGTTTCACCGGGCACCAAACTGGAAGGTACCCTGCGCATGGGAAGTACGGCTTTTCTTAGTCTGAACGCCAAAGTGGATACTGTCCGGATAGGTTCAATCCAATTAGTAAACTCCGAGGCAGATATAACAACTTCTAAGTTTATTAATAACGCCGAAGTTCTGGCCTCAGCACTGATCACTTCGAGGGAACAGAAATTCAGTAGAATGGCTCCCACCGAAAAGCTTAGTATAGAGGCCGTCTGGGAAGAAGATCACATAGATTTCACCAGCGGATTACGCCAGATTAATAGTACTAACAGCGCAAATCTTAATGGCGATTTGTTTTTCCTTCCTAATGGTTTGAACATGCATCTACGGCAGTCAAACCTAATGTTGCTCGACGAAGTCTGGAATGTGAATCCTAACAATATGATTTCAGTCATTGGGCAGGAAACACAGTTTGAAAATGTTGCTATGGTAAGTGGTAAGCAACGTATTTCATTAAACGGTAGCCTCTCAACTGATTCTACCCGGGATTTAACTTTTGAAGTCAAGAACTTCAAACTAGCTACCCTAAATCCGGTACTTGATACTCGCTTGGGTGGAGTGATGGATGGTACCGTACTGGTGCACGACGTATTTGACTATTTGGAACTAAATACTGACTTCAACATTGAAGGCCTCAGCTACGGGGCTTATGAGTTGGGTAACTTCATTGGCAGCGGTGAATGGGATCAGTTGATTCAACAGTTTAACGTCGATGCTTATCTCGAAAAGAACTTGGGTAAGGTATTGGCTTTGACGGGTACCTATGAGCCCGACCGTGAGGAAAATTCGTTGAATTTGCGAGCAGATTTTAATGAGACAGATCTCAAAATAGTAGAACCGTTTAGTCAAGGATTAATTTCTGATGTAAATGGTAAAGCGAAGGGTACAGTATCCGTGAAGGGTACCCCCAACTACCCCATCCTGACTGGTCAGGTGCAGGTAAACCAAGGGCGTTTGAAATTTGATTATTTACAATCGGTACTGTCGTTTAGCGATGTAATCACGTTCAGCGAGAGCGAAATCTCAGCAAAAAATATGCTTGTGTCTGATCAGGAAGGTAATACGGCTACCGTTCGCGGTGGAGTGTATCACGATGGGTTCAAGTTGTTTTCACTAGGTTTTAACGCTGATATGCGAAATTTTAAAATCCTGAACACGACCAGCAAAGATAATGATCTTTTTTATGGTACTGCCTACGTTACCGGAAAAGCGAGCTTATTTGGTCCGATTAATAACCTCAATATCGAAGCAAACGTCACGAGTAATCGTGGTACCCGCATGTACATCCCGCTCGACGGAGCGACGGAGGTAACTACTCAGGACTATATTCAGTTTGTGAGTAACGTCATAAAATTGGATAGTAGCGCAGAGGAAGGCGGTAAAGGATATTCAATTACCGATATTGGGGGTATCAAAATGGATTTTAACTTCAATATTACTCCCGATGCTTACTGTGAAATTCAACTTGACCGACAGGCGGGCGATATTATAAAGTCGTACGGTCGGGGGCTGTTGAATATGAAGGTGGATACCAAAGGTGATTTCACGATGGCCGGGAATTACGAAATCGAGCGGGGAGATTACACATTCACCTTTCAAAATGCGCTGAATAAGAAGTTTACCATCAATCCCGGAAGTCGGATTACCTGGTCGGGCGACCCGTACGGGGCTTTATTGGATGTTCAGGCCGGGTACACGCAGTTAGCTTCATTGGCCGGTGTGTTACCGGGGTTATCAACCGGATCAACTGGAATATCAAATGACCTCGCCACCCGCCGCTATCCGGTAGAGGTAACCATCGCCCTCACTGACCGGCTCATGACACCTACGATTGCTTACAACCTTACCGTTAAAGAATATCCTTCCTCAGGAGAATATCGGTCGGCCGTGGCGGCTTTTGAAAATCGCCTCCGCAGTGATGAGCAAGAACTGAGCCGGCAGGTAAGTAGTTTGATCTTGTTTAATCAATTATTGAGCCCACAGGAGGTATTCCTGGCGCAACCCAATCAAAGTACTACCTTCATCGGAAACAGTATCAGTGAATTGGTATCCAACCAAATAAGTAAGTGGGCGTCGGCTCTAAATGAAAATCTGGAAATTGGAGTTACGGGCTTATCGCTTGATCAGAATGCCTTGAATAACCTCCAACTCCGGTTTTCTTACCGCTTTCTGAATGACCGATTCCGAATTACCCGCGACGGAAGGTTTTCCTATGGTCCCAATCAGTTTGATGCCACAAGTCTGTTAGGCGAGTGGACGTTGGAATATTGGCTGATTCAAAACGGAAGCGTACGATTGAAAGCTTACAACCGGAATATTCAAAACCCACTTCTTCTGAATAATGCCCTTACCACCGGCGGCGTCAGTATGCAGTTTACGCACAGTTTTAACCGTTTTAAGTCGCTCATGAAAGCGCAGGAGGAAACAGAAAAACCGGAGACTGATCCAATTAATGAAACTCCCTCCGGCAAGCTTACTTCGAAGCTGAATGTATTGCAATAAATTAATCACCCCGGTAGCGAACTGCCAATCCCTTTATAACATAGCCTTCTGATTTGATCGAGGTGTAGTACTTATATTGTACGCTCATCAAAGCATCAGCTCCTAGTTTTTGGGCTTTTAGCACGAGCTGAGCCATCAATACTTCTTTGGTTTCGGCATCATTACCCCGGTATAGCATCCGGTCACTATACTTTTTCTGGCGATCGTCGAGGGTATCTTCCCGACTTAATTCTACCCATTGAAGTTCTGAATAGGGACGGTCCGGCGACTCATGGATCATAAATACATCAATGGGATATACGGTACCGGTGGAAATAGGGATGTTGGGACGGAAGCAGGCTACTAGACCAATAATCAGGAAAAAAAATACTGTTTTAATCAATAATTGCGTTTGGATCATGGTCCTGACTTTATAATTTTTGTTCGAATTACAGAAAAAACGATACTTCATCACTAAACATTCTATTTCAATGAAAAAAAATGGCGCCTCTTCTTTGTTACTCTTAGTTGTTGTACTAACATTTCTATCAATTTCGTCCTTCACTTCATCCTCAAATCCCGACGCAGTTTTAGGTACTTGGCTTACCGGATCAAAGAAAGGTCACGTGCAGATTTATAAAGAAAACGGTAAATACTACGGAAAAATCGTGTGGCTTCAAGAACCCTTGGATCCAAAAACAAACAAACCCAAGACGGACCTTAATAATCCGGATAGCAAGAAGAAAACACAGCCCCTTGTTGGACTCGTGAACCTGCGTGGCTTTGAATTTGACGGTACCACTTGGGAAGAAGGTAAGATTTATGACCCGGAAAACGGTAAAGAATATAGCTGTAAAATAGCCCTAAAAGGAACGAATACCTTGGATGTACGTGGCTATGTTGGCTTTTCATTGATGGGCCGGACGGATACCTGGCAGCGGGTAAAATAAGTTATAAACTACCTACACAGTTGATTCACCGTTCATCAAGAAAGTATTGAAATGTGGATCAAGTACCAATAGATTTAGGATAAATAACAAACTAAAGTAGCTGATAGCTATTAGCTTGTAACTATTACCTTTTTGTAAATATTTGATATAGAGAATATTAGCTAGTGATTTG
>JBDNFP010000123.1:0-13517 GCA_041689775.1 Spirosomataceae bacterium | reverse complement strand
CCTTGATCGCTCCTTCGTAGTCTTTTAGGTCTTTCTTGGCATAACCCCGGCCATTGTAGGCAGTAGCATACTTTGGATCCAAGCGAATGGCCTCGTCAAAATCCTTGATCGCTCCTTCGTAGTCATTTAGATAACACCTAGCAACGGCCCGGTTATAATAGGCAGACGCAAACTTTGAATCCAGGTGAATTGATTGGTCGTAATCTTTGATCGATTCTTCGTGATTAGCTTGGCTGCGTTTCATTCGCCCTCGACAGGTGTATGCCTCCGCTGAGTTTGGGTCTAAGCTTATGGCATAGTCACAATCTTCCATGGCTTTGTCGTATTCCTTCAAAAAGCCTCGCTGCATTCCTCGAAAAGCATAGGCCCTCCCAAACTTAGAATTTAATGTAATTGCCTTGGAGAAGTCCGCGAGTGCTTCTTCTGATTCCCTATTTCGATGATTCTTCACGAACCCACGGTATAAGTATCCCTCCTCCCACTCGGGGAGTGCCGCTATGCATTGGTTGGCAAGTACGAATAAGGTGTCCCACTCATGGTCTGCGTAGAGCTTATCAAGCAGTTCTTTCCAAAATTTATGCTGAGGGCTGAGAAGTTTTTCAACCATACTAAATTGGGCCCCCAAGCTTTTGATCACCTGCGCCGAGGAGGTGGTTGTTAATGCAGACATCTGTTTGTGCTATCTTATTAGTGCATAAATATAAGCCTTTGGAAAGAAACTTAGCGGGCTTTTTTTGCAATAGCATCATCTGGGGTTCCCGTAGAAGTATCTAAGGTATAGTGTCCTTACTGAGGATTATTTTTTAATGAGAGCTCCCACCTTACCGTGATCCTACCCACGAACCTTGTTGAAATTTTACTCCAGATCAGCCCGCTAGCCGCCGTAAGCCTGCGACTTATGGCTTGGTAGCTTCATACTTGTTTATCTTTATTTGGGGAGGAAAGCTACTGGCCAACTTCCTGATTGACCTTCTGAAAGGCCTTGGCCTTGACAGTGCCGCAGAAAAAATCCATATTGAAGGGATGATTGGTGCAGACCAGTCGCTTACCAAACTCATTGTCAATATCCTGTACTTCTTTTTGGTATTTATAGGTGTAATAACCGCCGTACAGATTCTTGACCTAACCCGGCTTACCGATATTTTAAATCAGGTACTGGAAGTAAGTGGACAGATACTGTTTGGACTCGTTATTCTGGGACTGGGTAATTATGTTTCCCTGCTTATTTATACTACCATGGCCAAGAGTCGTGACAATAAGTTTATTGCCGGGGTAGCACGTTGGGCATCATTGGGGTTATTTACTGCCATTGCTCTCCGTACCATGGGTGTTGCCAACGAAATAGTAGAATTGGCCTTTGGACTTACCTTAGGCGCTATTGCGGTGGTAGTTGCTCTAAGTTACGGCTTAGGGGGAAGAGAAGCAGCCGGAGAACACTTCAAGGATATCATACGAAAGTTCCGCAGCGATTCTGCCGACGGCCCTGCTGCCGGAGGTGCCTCATCGGGCGGTAAACCCAATTTGGATAGCGACAAGCCTGATACCGTGTAATAGTTTAAATGTCCCGACCTAAAAATACGTACAGATTTTTAGGTCGGGACATTGCTCGAAGTAAAGAGAATTTTTGTCAGTCTATACTAGGTTCTGTTGTCTGCTGCAATCAATGATTTATCAATAGCCCTCATTTTGTTTCAGGTTAGCATTGGCTTCAATTTCGGCCTGGGGCAGAGGATAAAGAACCTGAAAAGGCTGGGCATTTTTGCCTCTTGCCTTGGCATTGGAAATAAAGGTACCCATCCGGATCATGTCTTCGCGCCGCTTGCCTTCGGAGAAAAACTCCCAACCTCGCTCTTTCAGAAGATGAGTGCGCAGAGCTTCCTTAGTGGTGAAATCTGCCAATTCCAATGGCATCACCCCTGCTCTAGTTCTTACCTGATTGATGAGCGTGATAGATTCCTGGTTAGGCCCTTGCAATTCGTTCAGTGCTTCGGCCCGGCTGAGGAGAATATCGGCGTAGCGAATTACCGGAATGTCATTGCCGTTATTTTGGGATATAGCGCTGGGGTCAGGGGTGTACTTGAAACTACGGGCGTTGTCCAGTGGCTTACCAGTGGCATTTTCCAGTAGTTTCTGCTTAACCCCCTTCGTGTCGGTATATTCTGTGATGATCATTCTCAGACGACGATCGGCCGGATCGAAGGTCTTATAAAAACTAGTGTAGGTCCGAAACTGCGCACCATAATTGATCCAGTTGCTTAGGATAGGGTAATTGGGTGGAAACGCGTGGGGCATGTAGACATTGCCGGGTCCTTGCGCCAGACAGGGATAAACATAGATAAACTCGTTGTTGAGTTCATTCTGTACCGCAAACAGGTTTTCGATCTCAGGGAATAGCTTATACTTATTCAGATCCATGACCTCTTTTGCTGCATCGGCAGCTTTCTGCCATTGCTTTGTATTGAGGTAAAACTTGGTCAATACAGCGAGGCTGGTACCTTTATCTGCTTTGCCGTACAAATCCTGTTTTAGCGGTAGGTCTTTGGCGGCTGCAGCCAGCTCGGTCGACACAAAATTTATAAATTCGCTATTGGTAGGACGCGTGGGTTGAAGGTCTTCGGTACTCGTTGTGAGCACCAATGGTACTGGACCAAAGTACCGGTACAAATGAGCAAACGCCTCGGACCTGATAAACTGCGCCTCGGCCTTGTATTGAGCTAGGCGAGCGGGTGGGATAGACTTTACGTTGTCAATGTTTTCCAATAATACATTGGCATTTCGTACGGCTATGTACATCTGTATCCAAATAGAGCGTAAAAATCCGGAAGAAGCATCCCACTGGAAATTAATAAACGGCAAGGCATCTTTCTCAAACTGCCCGCCGCTTTCGAGCGTCATATCGGTCGGGAATTCAGAAAGCGTAAACTGATCTTCCCGCATACCGCCATTGACCTGCAAGCGGCTGTATGCACCGATTAGTACTTTCTTGATCCCATCTTCGTTTTGTAGAAAATCTTGTGGGGCGTACTGCGTATAGACCTCTTCGGTCAGATAGTCTTGACAGCCCGTTGGGATCAACATGCTACCCATCAGGGCTACTACTAAGGAAAGTTTTTGTATATTTTTCATGATCATATCAGAGTCGAAATTAGAAGCCTAGTTTAACACCAAAGCGAATGGTCCGGTTGAGCGGATAGGCGTTGTAGCTTGCCCGCTCGATGCCCGTTCCCGATGAGTTGGCATCGGGATCAAAACCTATGAAGTTGGTAATAGTGAGTATGTTATCCGCCGCTAGGTACACCGAAGCGGTACGGATTTTTTTATTCATCAGAGGAATAGCATAAGACAAGGAGGCCGTTTTGATGCGAACGAACGAAGCATCAGTTACGGTCAAGGAGTTAACGGCTAATGCACCACCGTAGGAGCTGGGGTTAAGGCCTGAGGGGTATTGGGCACCGGGGTTAGAAGGCGTCCAGCGGTCCAGGTAGTGCTCGGCAATACGATTCCGGTCAAAGTTGATGGGGTACAGCGACTCAACAATGTTGTTATCCAAGGCACTGATACCCTGCACAGCGGTGAAGAGTACATTCAGATCAAAACCTTTGTACGAAAATGAGTTGTCGAGGCCAAACATCAGCTTTGGGAACGGGCTGCCCAAAATTACCCGGTCGTTCGGGTCAATTCTTCCGTCTTTATTCTGATCGGTAAAGATAGGATGGCCTGGCTTGGCATTGGGCTGCGCCGATTGGGCAATTTGATCCGTAGATTGGAAAATTCCTTCCACCTGATAGCCATAGTAGGAGCGCATGGGGGATCCTTCACGCACAATGGAGTAGTTGGAGGTAAAGCCAACCCCTCCGGTTAGTACCTGCGATATAAAGTCTGGAAGATCAACTACGGTATTTTTTAGAGTGGAGAAGGTAAAGTTGGTATTCCATTTGAGGGCTCTGGTGAGGTTACGTGTAGTAAGCATCAGGTCCATACCTTGATTACGCACCTGCCCGAAGTTTACGCGGATGTTTTGAAAGCCGGAGGTAGTAGGTAGCGGCTTGTTGAATAGCTGATCACGGGTTGTTTTTATATAGTATTCGAGCGAGCCACTGATGCGGCCCTGAACGATACTGAAATCAAGGCCGAGATCAAACTCTTCGGTAGTTTCCCAGCGAAGATCAGGATTTGGAATCCGGGCGGGTTCTACACCCTGCACCAGACCACCACCCAGTACGGCCCGTCCGCCGGCAATGAAGGTTTGCAGCGTTTCAAAGTTCCCGATCGCCTGATTCCCACTTTGTCCGTAGCTTACCCGGAGTTTCAAGTCATTGAAGATGTTGGACTGCTGAATGAAAGGCTCTTCGGACAAGCGCCATCCGAGGGCAAACGAAGGAAATACGGCGTACTTGTTGTTATCCGAAAAACGAGAGGTACCGTCGGCCCGGATGGAGGCGGTTAGGAGGTACTTGTCTTTCAATGTATAGTTTACTCTTCCGAGGTAGGAGTTCAGCTTGTTGGTAGAGCGCCCGCTGCTAACGTTATCGCCGCGGTCGCCGTCGCCGCTTTGTAGTAGGTTGGTCAGGGTGGCATCCGAAAGGAATCCAATGGAAGAAGCACCTACAAACTGACTATTGAACTGTTCGAGGGTAGCACCACCCAATACCGAAAGCTGGTGAATGCCGTTGAATGTATGGTTGTATGTAGTAAATAGTTCGGATATCCAGTGGGTATCTTCGCCGGAATCCACATTACCGCTTCCACCCGAGGCCAGTCCCCGCTGCGTGATGGTACTGATGTACCGGTCGCTTCGATCGTTGGCAATATCTCCCCCGAGGCGTAAGGTGGTGGTCCAGCCTTTTAGAATAGTGTAGTCAGCGGCCAACGTTCCGAACGTGCGGTTATTTACATAATTCTGATTTACGCCATTGATCAAAGCCAGTGGGTTTTCCAAAGAGATGACCGGGTTGAATTGGTAGCGGCCCGATTCGTCCTTTACAGCGAAAATAGTAGGGTCGAACTGCAGCGCAGTGTTGATAGGTCCCGCATTCTCGTTGCCAGAGTTGGTGGTCAGGATGTTCTGATTGGTGGTACGGTTGGTGTTCAGATTGAGCGTTACCTTAAACTTATCCGTTGGGGTAACCTGATAATTCAGTCGGATATTATACTTTTTCAACTCAGACCCGCGCACCACTCCGTCTTGGTTTAGGTAGTTGATGCCCATGTAGTAGTTAGACTTGTCTGAGCTGCCCGAAAAGGATAACTGGTGGTTCTGAGCCAGTGCCTTGCGAAATATCTGATCCTGCCAGTCGGTACCCGCGGCAATGGTGGTGATCTGCTGTGGGGAAAATTTAGGTTGACCTCCCTGCTCTACCGATAGGTCGTTCAATACCTGCATGTACTGTTGGGTATTCAGCATATCCATGCGCTTGGCTACACTTTGCACGCCCACATAAGCGCTATAATTAACCTGAGGAGCACCCTGCTTACCTTTTTTGGTAGTGATCAGTACCACCCCATTGGCAGCCCGTGAGCCATAGATGGCCGCGGCTGAAGCATCTTTTAAAATCTGAATCGATTCAATATCATCGGGGCTGATGGAAGTAGTGGTAGCACCGGGCAATCCATCAATCACAATAAGCGCCTCGTTGCTACTGTTGATTGACCCAGCCCCCCGAATTCTGATAGCTATGCCACCACCGGGAGCCGAGCTCGACTGGCTGATTTGTACGCCCGATGCTTTACCGTTGAGTAGCTGCAAGGCGGAGTTATTAACTCCTTGGGTAAAGTCTTTTTCTTCCACCGAGGTCACCGATCCCGTCAGGTCGCTTTTGCGCTGCGTACCGTAGCCTACCACCACCACTTCTTCTAGCGATTTGGTATCGGTAGCCAGGGTAATATTAATAGAAGATTGATTCCCCACCGCCACTTCCTGCGATAGGTAGCCTACAAACGAATAGATAAGGGTTACCGCGCTGCCGTTTGGGCTTTTTTCAGGTACCGACAGGCTGTATGTGCCTTGCTCGTTAGTAACGGTGCCCCGTTGTGTACCTTTCACCACAATACTAACTCCCGGTAATCCACCATTATTTTCATCCGTTACCTTCCCCGTCACGGTTATATCTACCATCTCAGCCCGCAGTAACGTAGTTGTTGCGTTCGGACTGATTGATGACTGAGCGGTGATTTTGGGACTAAGGACAATCTGCCTACCAACCTGACGATATTGAATGTCAAGAGGGGTAAGTAGTTTGTCCAATACCTCACCCAGAGGCTTGTCTTTAACATCCACGGAAGTATGTCTTTCCGCTTGGGTGGCTTTGGGGCTATAAATAAAGCTAACTTCGGTGGTAGCTTCAAGGCGTGCCAGTATCGCTTTGAGTGATTTATCCTCAAAGCGAAGACTAACTCTTTTTTCTAGCAGCTCCTGTCCTGCCACCTCAGTGGCGTAGGAGAAACTAACGAACACGGCCGCCAATAGTAACTGCATGATAGAGATTCTCATGATTCTGATTAGCAGATCTTGGGGTTCTAAAGGTTTTTTCATAGATTTGACTGGCTGCGTTGTAGCTGTTTTTGTGTTGACACTGAGAAACGTTGGGCAGAAACAATCCCGTTTGATTGCCCACATCAGACCGGGACAAAAAGGTCGGTGGTGTTCGTAGCACTACCGGCCTTTTTTTATTGGTACTTAAAATTCTTTCAAAAAACTCTCTCGCCAGAAGCGGTGCTTTCTACTGGCATCCTTTACCGCTAATCACGATTTGGCCATCAATAATTTCGTAACTAGCCTGTATGGTTTCGCAAATCATAGTTAGCTGCACAAAAAGAGGTTCATTGGTCAGTTTTGCCGTAAGATTACATTCCTTCATCAACTGCTCGTCAAAGAATATCTTAACCCCGTATACCTCTTCCAGGTCGGTTAGTACCTGAGGAATTGGCGCTTCATTGTATTCAAAATTTCTGAACTTAACGGGTTCGTGTAGTTTCATAGGTTTGCCTACGAGTGTTTTTATCAGCGTATTGTCTGATTTGAGATAGATCGCCTGTTGGTTCGGCGTCAGAATGATCTCTTCGGAAAGATTATTGTGAGGTGTTTTTTTACTTTTGTAGACAGTTACCTTACCCGTCTTTACTGCCACCTGCACATCAGCATCCACGGAATATGCCCTAATTAGAAAGCTCGTCCCAAGCACTTTGGTAACCAATTCTCCGGTATTCACCAGGAAAGGCCTTTGCGGATCTTTGGTTACGTCAAACACAGCACTCCCTTCCAGAAAAACTTCTCGTTTATCCTGACCAAAATCGTCACTGATTTGTAAGGTACTGGCGGTATCCAGCAGGACCGTAGATCCATCTTTCAATATCAGCCTTTGTATCTTTTTACTCCGATTACTTCTTTTACTCAGAGGAGTACTTTGTGATAAATACGTTTGGACTATATCCTTAGAGTTGATTTCCTGCTTAGTTATAAGTTCATTACTGATCCAGTATAACACGCCCAAAGCAAGCGCAACCGAAGCACACAACCTGAACCAGAGGCTCCGGTATAGGGTAGGCTTCTTCTCGGACTGAATATCGTACAGGATGGCTTTAATAGCTGTTTTTATCTCCGCCGGATCGGTGGGTATTTGCTCGAATTGAAACGCCAGAACCAATGCCTTGGCGTCTTCCAGTTCTGCGTGTCGCTCGGGATGAGACTCTTGCCAGTCAGACCAAAAGGTGTCTTCCGGGGATAGTTCTTCCAATACCCATTTTCGGAAGTAAATATCCTGGAAGAAGTCCTCCACCTGGTATGTATCGTATTTTTTCATAATAGTCTGTTCAAGAAATCTCTACTACTACCAGGCTCTTGAAAAGGTAAAGTGATGAAGGAGTTAAGAAAACGGGGTATAAGTGAGGACTGTCCCTATCAGAGCGAGGAACCAGTTTTTGCGTAACATGCGTAGCGCCTCGTAAATCAGGTTTACAACGGAGTGGTAGTTAATTTCCATAATCCCGGCGATTTCGTCGTATTCCAATTCCTGATAAAAGCGCAGATAGATTACCTCCCGCTGCCGTTTGGTAAGCTTCTCGATGTTACACTTTAATCTTTTCAAAGATTCGTGCTGTATTTCCTTCGAAATCAAATACGATTCAATTGTGAATTGCACTTCCAAGGCATAATCGTCACTCACTTCGTTCGCTTCTCTGAACCACTTGATTTTTTTGCTTTCACGAAGCAGTTTCCGGCGGAAAGATAAAAACAGGTAGGATTTAGGGTTTTCTATGTCACCTAGCTTCTCCTTCCTATTCCAGAACTCCACAAACAGGTCATGCAGGCAATCTTTGACAAATTCCTGATCCTTAGAAAGGCGGGCTCCATAATTCAACAGCAATGGGTAGTATAGTTCCAGTAGCTGCTCAAAAGCATAGTTATCCCCTTCCCGAAAGGATTGCCACAGTTGGCCCTCCTTATTTTTTTGAAATTGCAAGATGGACTCACCCGCGGAGAGTATTAGACTTTTGGACTTAGGCATGAAACAATTTTATAATTACCCATGATAAAACATGGCTTAAAAAAGATTTCATCAATAGAGAGACCGGATTTCTGTATTTGTCCTGAAAAAAAGATAATTATTTTAAGCTATTTCTCACTTCTTTGTTTGAAAGAGGTGGGAAATGGAATTTTTAGGTAAAACCTTATTACGTAACACTTAGTTATAGGGTACTAAATATTGCCAAAACAATGAATTTGACGTAATTATATTTCGCGAATCAAGTACTTAATAATAAAAAAATACCGTGTATGATAGGGCGCTTTGCCCTACATTTGTCGTCCTGAAAGAGTAGTATAGTTCACCAAATCACCATCGCTAATCTTGAAAATTGCAGTTGCCAAAGAGACCAAGCCTTTGGAAAGGCGCGTGGCACTTACGCCCGATGTGGTCAAATCTCTCCAAAAAGTTGGTTTCTCCTGTCTAATTGAGTCAGGTGCCGGCGAAAGTTCCTATTTTTCCAATGAGTTGTATGAGAAGGCCGGGGCCAGTATTGCCCCCGATGCCGCCACGGCACTAGCGGAGGCGGATGTTGTCTTGAAGGTTAATGCACCTACGGAAACGGAAGTTGCATTGATGAAAGAGGGATCCGTTCTTATTTCTCACCTCTATGCGTATACGATACCAACGGTAGTGGAGGCGCTCAACAAGAAGAAAATAACCTCGTTTTCGATGGACGCCGTTCCGCGTATTTCGCGGGCTCAGAAAATGGATGCGCTCAGTTCGCAGGCCAACCTGTCGGGTTACAAGTCGGTACTGCTGGGAGCCAACGCCCTCGGTAAAATTTTCCCCCTCATGATGACCGCCGCCGGTACCATTACGCCTTCTCGGGTACTGGTATTTGGAGCCGGAGTAGCGGGCTTGCAAGCTATCGCTACGGCCAAGCGCCTGGGTGCGGTGGTAGAAGCCACCGACGTACGCGCCGAAACTAAAGAGCAGGTGGAGTCGCTGGGTGGACGCTTTCTGACCGTGGAAGGTGCCGAAGGAGTGAAAGTAGAAGGCGGCTACGCCAAAGAAGTGTCGGCCGACTATCTCCAAAAGCAGCAGGCGCTGATCAAAGAGCGGATTAAGGAAGCGGATATCGCCATTACTACGGCGTTAGTGATCGGTAGAAAAGCCCCCGTGCTGATTACCGAGGAAATGGTGAAAAGTATGAAAACCGGATCGGTGATTGTGGATATGGCCGTGGAGTCGGGTGGTAACTGCGAGCTCAGTGAATTTGGCAAAACGGTAGTGAAACATGGCGTGACCATCATCGGCGAAGCCAATATCCCCTCCCTGCTGCCCGTGAACGCCAGCGAACTTTATGCCAAGAATATTTCTACCCTGCTGCTGCACCTGGCCAATAAAGATGGCTTCAAGTGGGAAATGGAAGAGGATGTTACCAAAGGTAGTCTCATCACCCATCAGGGCGAGTTAGTGCATGGCTTTACAAAGGAAATTCTGTCCAGGAAATGAGTTTACAGTAAATGAGTTAAAAGTTTAGGGGTAGTGTACTCCATGAACCTTTTAACAAAAAAACCTTGAACTCTTAACCGCAGGGGCGGACGCCCTTTCAACTTTCAACTGAAATAAAACTATGTCAATCGAAAACTTCATATTCCTGCTGTATATTCTGGTACTAGCCAGTTATTGCGGTTTTGAGCTAATTGCCAAAGTACCACCTACGCTCCACACGCCGTTGATGTCGGGTTCTAATGCCATTTCGGGTATTACAATTGTGGGGGCGATTTTGTGCGTACGTGAGGGTGATGTCAGCAAATACCTTGGTATGGTAGCGCTGGTGCTGGCTACTATCAACGTGGTGGGCGGCTACGCCGTGACCGACCGGATGCTCCAGATGTTTAAAAAGAAGAAAGGCTGATAGCTATCGGGTATTGGCTGAGTGCAATCGTGTCGTTGACCAAAGAACTATCTCGCAAGCATCACACTATTTAAACAAGTGATTGATTAAAAAGCTATCAGCTAGTGGCTATCCGCCATCAGCTTTACATCTTCCCTCATGAATATTCTTATACAAATCACGTACCTCATCGCCACGATTCTGTTCATCGTGGGTATCAAAAAACTCAACAAAACGCAGGAAGCGCGGCAGGGAAATACCCTGTCGGCGGTCGCTATGTTGCTCGCTGTATTGGCTACGCTGGTTGATTCGCAGCTCCTCACGCCCATCGAAACGTTCAGCTGTATGCTGGTGGGTGGTGCCATTGGTGTGGTGTGGGCCCGGCGCGTAGAGATGACCCAAATGCCCGAAATGGTGGCGATTTTCAACGGCTTTGGTGGTGCGGCGTCTCTCTTCGTAGCTTTCTCTGACTACTGGACCCGCGCCGTTGAGCAGCCTGAGCTAACAACTGACATAATTACGATTGTCAGCATACTACTTTCCGTGCTGATTGGTGCTATCACTTTTACAGGGTCACTAACGGCCTACGGTAAGTTGAGCGGTAAAATTAGTGGCAATGCCATCGTTTTCAAAGGACAGCACGCGCTCAACCTGCTCATGCTGCTGGTGGCGGTAGCCTGCGGCGTGTTGGTGGCTATCCAAACTGGTTCGGTTACGGCCATGATTGTCATGGGCGTTATTGCCTTGATCCTGGGTGTTCTGGTGGTAATTCCGATTGGCGGCGCTGATATGCCGGTGGTAATTTCATTGCTAAACTCCTACTCCGGTATGGCGGCCTGCACTACGGGTTTTGTGCTGAACAACTCGGTACTGATCGTAACGGGTGCGTTGGTGGGCGCGTCGGGTATTATCCTGACCCAAATTATGTGTAAAGCCATGAACCGATCGCTCGTGAGCGTACTACTCGGTGGCTTCGGTGCCACCTCCGGAGGAATTGCTGTCGCTGGCAACGCGAGCGATATGGTGATCAAGGAAGTAGGTGTGGAAGAAGCGGCTATGATCTTTGACTCGGCTTCGTCGGTTATTGTGGTGCCTGGCTATGGTATGGCCGTGGCACAAGCGCAGCACGTGGTGCGCGAAATGATGGACCTCTTAGAGAAAAAGGGTGTCAACGTCCGTTTTGCCATTCACCCGGTAGCGGGCCGGATGCCCGGCCACATGAACGTACTGCTGGCGGAGTCGAGCGTACCCTACGACAAGCTGATCGAGATGGAGGAAATCAACGACGACTTTAGCAATACCGACGTGGTACTGGTAGTAGGTGCCAACGACGTGGTAAATCCAGCCGCCCGTACGAATCCCGCTAGCCCGATCTACGGTATGCCGATCCTGAACGCCGATAAGGCCCGGACGGTCATCGTGAGCAAGCGCTCCATGGGTGTAGGCTACGCTGGTATTGAAAACGAACTCTTTGGCTATCCCAACTGCCTCATGCTATTCGGTGATGCCAAATCTACCTTAACCAAGATGGTAGGGGAGTTGAAGGATATGTAAGGAGATTTTGCTGGTTTGCGCTTGTAGCGCGAACCAGCAGCAGATGTAGGACATTGATAATCTTTCATGCTGGTTTGTGCCTGCGCGATGCAGTTGCAAACTAGCACGAAAACTACAAGCTACCCTTCAGCATACTCCCCGGCAAGCTTACGTGAGCCGTAGTATCTACCTGCATCCGGAAAGTTTTGAACACGTCTTTTCTGATGTCCCCCCGGCTGAAATCCCGTACCAGTAAAGTACCTTCTCCCACCACATTGTTGGCATCTAAATCTACCAAGCCGCCCGCGTGAGCCGAAATGCGTAGCGTATCAAATTGGTTATCGGTCAGTAAAACGGTCTTTCCGGTTTGCGTAACGGATAATGCTCCTCCCCGCCAGCCCGTGATTTTAGTGAGCAGGCCCTCGGAGCTGATGCCCGATAGAGTCGGGGCCATGATGTACACCGATGGCTTCTGCTCCATTGGGTTCTCGCTCCAACGGAGTGCTTTCAAGTCTGTATTTTACCGAATAGTACAAACAGCGTATCACTCCGTACCTCAGTTTTTAAATTGGCCCCTTCCAAATTCCGTTCGAAGTCCAAGTGCTTACGTCTTAGTTCAAACTGAGTACCCGGCTGAACCTGTATCAGGGTAAAGCGATTTCCCGTCAGTTTTATATACTTGAAAGGAGGTAGGGTGTCGCGCAGGTATCCAAGATAGGGATCATTCAGACCAATGCTATCAAAGGTTCGTTTTAGGGGAAAATTTAACCCCAAGGCGAATAAGAGAACAACGGTGAACAGCGCCAAGAGTAATTTATTGCTGGTTTTCATACGGTTAGAGTTAAGGGGTGGTTGGGTATTCGGCGGCCACAAACTTATCGTAACGGGTTTGTAGTTCTTCCACGGGGATGTTGAGTAAGTATAAGATTTTGAAAAACCCGGGTAGTTCGCTTTCCAAAAAACGCTCCCTACGGTAGGCCAGGATGAGCTTTTTTGCATCCTCTGCTGCCGAATATCCAATGCCGCGCTTGTTGAAAATAATCTCCTGACTTTGCATGAAATCGTAAGCACGCATGACGGTATTAGGGTCTACCTCCAAGGTAGCGGCCAGGTCGCGTACTGACGGGATACGCTCGCCCGGAGGCCATTGTTCCAGCAGAATCTGCTCGCACACGTAGTTGGTAATTTGGATATAAATAGATTGTTTGCCTTTGAATTCCATGAAGTGTCGGGTTAAATTTCTTTCTCGCTCAGTCGTACATACGTAATGTACCAGCAAGCAAGTAGGACTAATAAGGGCAGCAGAAATGTCAGGTCTTGATTATTCAGTAGCGTATGTTGTATTTCATGAGAATTCATGGTTTCGTCTGAGATAATCCACCAGCCAGCAAATGGAAATGTCCACAACCGATAAGGTGCTGACACAAGGTACTCCGCGAACCACCGATTGACCTGCATTATTACTACCACCATTACCATAGACCACTCTCTTAAATAATATTTTCTAAATTTGTTCGTAAAAAACTGACTATGAACGATAAGTATAAGTTATTGAAAGAAAATCCCGGAATTTGTAAACGCCTGTTTGGTATAGAATTCGGTGATTTCGAAATTGTACT
>JBDNFP010000122.1:0-7799 GCA_041689775.1 Spirosomataceae bacterium | reverse complement strand
TCGTGGGTCAGGTCGGCAAAATGGTCAGCCAGATTCGTGCAGGTGTAGTTGACTTGGCTCGAAAGAAGGTACTGGCAGTAAAGTTCGCGCGTTGTTTTCATCCCATAAGTTAATAAAATTTCAGTTTTGCGAAAGTCCTACATTAATAACCGTGCGGTCAATCTGCTGTTCAATAAAGGGCTTCTTGGCTACCACAGTTATCTCATCCAATAGTTCAATACTAGTTGTTAGTTTCGTTGGAGAAAGTGGAATATCTCCTTTATTAACATCGAACGGTTTACTATATACTTTTTGATACCCAACCATGGATACTAAGGTAAAGTAGCGGCCAGTTACTACCTGTTCGAACTGATAATTTCCGTCCGCATTTGTAGTTAATCCTTTGGCCAACGTAGAATCAGCGGCTTTGAGCAACAGTACATTAACGAATGGGAAAGGCTCATTTTTTTCGTCCAGTACATTGCCGGACACTTTGTTAAGTGAAGAATTTTGCGCCCATAGTAAGGATGTAGTTAATAGCGTTGCTGCTACCAACGAAGTAAAGAATTTCATGGCTAATAGATAGTTAAATTACTTTTCTGGCTGTAATTCCCTGTTTGAATTACTTAACAAATGTAGGTAGTATGCATAACATAGAACCTTTTAATACATGAATGGTTCATTATGTTTACGAGTGGATATTGGACACTTTTATTGCTGTTGCTCTCGGTATATAGATGCAAAGAGAATAGAATACGTTGCGTGGGGAGATAGTTTTTTTTCAAAAGGGCTTAAACTATTGCTGAGTGGGGTATTCCCAAAATATGGCAGGTCGTATTAAAAAGGAGCGTTGGAATGATTGAAAACTGTGAATACAGTAGTTTTTTAGTAATGTTGCAGGTGTTACTTAATCTACCCTAAACCATGGTCAACCGTCTCTACAATACTTCACTCAGCTTGCTCACCGATCTCTACCAGCTTACCATGGCCTACGGATACTGGAAGTCGGGGAAAGCTGAGCAGGAAGCAGTTTTTAATTTGTACTTTCGTAAGCACCCTTTTGACGGGGGCTTTACGGTAGCTTGTGGGTTAGAAAGCGCTATTGGGTATTTAAATAATTATGGTCTTTCAGATGAAGATATTGAATACCTGCAACAGTTAATGGGTAGCGATGATAAACCCTTGTTTGAACCCGAGTTCCTGACCTACTTGCAGAATATCGAATTTAGTTGCGACGTGGAAGCTATCCCCGAAGGTACCGTTGTATTCCCTAACGAGCCACTTCTCCGTATCAAGGGGCCGATACTACAATGCCAGTTGCTGGAAACTCCATTACTCAACTTGATTAATTTCCAGAGTCTTATTGCTACCAAGGCGGCCCGGATACGATTAGTAGCCCCCAACGACGCACTACTCGAATTTGGCTTACGGAGGGCACAGGGCCCCGATGGTGGTATGACCGCGAGTCGGTCGGCTTATATTGGTGGTTTTGATGCTACCTCCAACGTACTAGCCGGAAAACTGTACGGGATTCCGGTAAAGGGTACCCACGCGCACAGCTGGGTGATGTCATTTGAAACCGAGTTGGAGGCTTTTGAAACCTACGCCCGCTACATGCCCAACAACGTAACCTTACTGGTGGATACCTACGATACCACTCAGGGGGTCCACAACGCCATTGAGGTAGGTAAAAAGTTGAGAACCAGGGGCTACGACCTTGGGTCAATCCGGCTAGATTCGGGCGATTTGGCCTACCTGAGTATTGAAGCACGAAAAATACTAGATGACGCTGGATTTGAAAATACTTCCATCGTAGCCAGTAATGATCTGGACGAGCACATTATTCAAAGCCTTAAATCGCAGGGGGCCAGAATTAACGTGTGGGGGGTGGGTACTAAGCTTGCCACGGCCTACGACCAACCGGCTCTGGGGGGCGTTTATAAATTGGCGGCTTTGCGTACTGAAGAGGGAGAGTGGGAGTACAAAATGAAACTATCCGAACAAGCCATTAAGATTTCGACGCCGGGCATTCAGCAGGTCAGGCGTTTCATGAATAATGGCGGTTTTGTGGCCGATATGATCTATAATGAAGAGTATTCGGTAGAGGAAAGGGTAACCATGGTAGACCCGTATGATTTTACCCGACAGCGAACCTTTGGAAAAGGCCATACCCACGAAGATCTCTTGCAGCCGATATTTCGTCACGGTAAGCAGTGCTACATTAGCCCTCCCATTGAAGCATCGAGGCAGCGCGTTCAGCAGCAGTTGAGTTTACTTCACGAAGGAACCAAGCGTTTCGTGAACCCGCATACGTATCCGGTGGGTTTAGAGAAATCGTTATTTGAAACAAAAACCAACCTGATTCTAAAACTACGGGCCAATAAATAAGTTTATTGAAGTATATACTACCGTCATGGAGGTAATAAGTGAATAAAGTCTTGAATAGTAAACTGGCCTCGGGTCGATAGCATAGTGAATAGTACTAAAAAAAAAGCAGCAGTAGTTGGAGCCGGTATTGGTGGCATAGCTTCGGCCATCCGTTTGGCGGTGAAAGGCTATGTAGTCGATGTGTTTGAGGGAAATGCGTACCCGGGTGGTAAATTAACCACCATTAGTCAAAAGGGCTACCGGTTTGACGCGGGCCCTTCGCTGTTTACGTTGCCAGCTTTGGTAGATGATTTATTCAAGTTAGCGGGGAAAAATCCATCGGATTACTTTCAGTACCAAAAACTACCGGAAACCTGTCGGTACTTCTTTGAGGATGGCACCCACTTTACGGCGGATGCCGAACCGGAAAATCTGGCAAAAACCATTGAAAAGTACCTGGGAGAGCCGTCCGAACGTGTGTTGGCTCATTTACGGGATAGCGCCGTTAAGTACGAGGTAACCGAAAAACTGTTCTTACACCGCTCCTTGCACAAGCTAAGTACCTACTTCAACGCGGATGCTTTAAAAGGCTACTTGAATATGCATAAGCTGGATGCGTTTCGGAGTATGAGTAAGGCTAATTCTGATCGTTTCAACGATCCCCGGGTGGTGCAGCTTTTTAATCGGTATGCTACTTATAACGGCTCGGACCCTTACCAAACACCGGCTACGATGAATATTATTCCGCACTTAGAATATAACATCGGTGCTTTTTTTCCGAAGGGAGGGATGGTAGCGATTACCAATAGTCTCGTAAAATTGGCCAAAGAATTGGGGGTGAACTTTCACTTTTCCAGCCCGGCGGAGAGACTGATTACGGATAGAAAAAAAGTCGTCGGTATTCAGGTGGCCGGAAAAGCCATGGGTTATGAAGTAGTAGTGAGTAATATGGATGTGGTCAATACATTTCGACGGCTGCTACCCGAAGCGAAGCAGCCGGAACGGGTACTTCGCCAACCCAAGTCTACCTCGGCTTTGATTTTTTATTGGGGAATCAAAAAAGAATTCTCCGAATTGGGATTGCATAATATCCTGTTCAGTAAAGATTATCCCACCGAGTTTGCGACCCTTTTTGAAAAGCAAACCATTCATAATGACCCGACGGTGTACATCAATATAACCTCCAAATATGAGGCTGATGATGCTCCCAACGGAAGTGAAAACTGGTTTGTGATGGTTAATGCCCCGGCCAACGATGGTCAGGATTGGGATAGCCTGATTTCTGAAACCCGTACGAATATCATTTCCAAACTCAGCCGACTGCTCGGTACTGATATTGGGGCTCTCATCGAATGTGAAGATGTGCTGGACCCTCGCCTGATTGAGAGCAGAACGTCGAGCTCGCAGGGGGCCTTGTACGGCAACAGCTCTAACAATCGATTTGCGGCGTTTATGCGCCACGCTAATTTTTCCCGGCAGTTTAATAACCTCTATTTTGTGGGGGGAAGCGTACACCCGGGCGGTGGCGTTCCGCTTTGTTTGCTTTCGGCAAAAATTGCGGTTGATTTAGTAGAGGGGTAGTACTAATTTTGTTTAACTAATGTTGAATCGTTTTCCGTATCCGACGCAACAATATAAAATTTCCAAGTGCAACTTACGTAAGAGATAGATTCACGTTACAGGATTGCACCCTGATCATAAATCAGGGTTGCTGAAAATTATCAAAGGTGCCTCAGAAGAAAACGGAGGCACCTTCTTTTTTAGTTATGAGATACGTGACGGATCTACAACCATTTCTCATAGTACGCACGAGTTTGAGGTCTATTTTTTCTGTGCTTTAGAAACTATTGCTCCCACTACCATTGCGATCAAAAAGGAGGGCGCCAGTACGTCAAGCTTGACCAGATACGGCCCAATCGTATCCATTTCCTGGAATACAAATTTGAATAAAGGCACGCAGATGAACCCCGATATCATACTTGCTATGGCCCCTTTTTCGGTGTAGCCGGGCCAGAATAACGTGAGAATAATAACGGGACAGAAAGTAGCGGCAATACCCGACCAGCCGAAAATAATTGTCCAGAAAATTTGTCGATCAGGCGATAAAATCGCCGTGAGCATGGCGAGGCCCAGCGCAATCAGGGCCATAATGAGCGTTACCCAACGAGACATTTTGGTTAGATTTTCGTCTTTCAGATCGGGGCGAAAAATCTTTTGGTAGAAATCACGCGTGATGGCGCTGGATGCCAGTACCAGCAATGAATCAATGGTACTCATGATGGCTGACAACACAATGGCGACGTAGATAGCCACCAGTATATTGGGTAAAAAATTCTCGGTAACTACCTTCAAAACGTCAGTAGCGCCTATGCCGAAGATCGACTCAGGGTCTTGGCCGGGCTCGGTGAAAATGATCCGGGCCAGGATGCCGATTGTCACCGCAGCTGCGTCTGTCAATAGCGTAAAAAGGGTGGCTACCCATTTGCCTTTATCTATTTCTGTTTCGCTTTTGATCGACATGAAGCGTACGTAAACCTGCGGCGATCCCAGAAATCCTAGCCCGATCATGGCAAAACCCAACATCGTGAAAACGTTCATCCAAATATCCTTACTACCTCCCCAAATATGGGTTAATGCGGGGTCGATAGTATTGAGCCTGGGAATGATACCTTGTCCGCGATCCATCGAAAACCAAACGACTATGGGTAAAAGTACTAGCCCAAAGAACATGAGCAAGCCCTGGAAGAAGTCGGACCAAACAACGGCGACGAAGCCACCGATAAAAATATACACTAATACGATGGTGAAGCCGAGGAGCGCACCTGCGTAGTAGTTCATGCCCAGCAGCGACTCAAACGCAATACCCGTTGCGTCGATCTGGGAACTTACATAAATAATTACAAAAATTGAAAGTACCGAAGCTGAAATGATACGAAGGGTATGCGTGGTACTTTGGAAGTGGCTTTGCAGATAATCAGGAATGGTGATGGACTGGTACATATCCGATCTTTGTTTGAATCGCTTGGCCATGAACCACCAGGAAATGACCACGCCCAGTACTTCTCCTACCACCACCCAGTAAGCCGAAAGCCCTGCCAAAGCTCCCATACCCGTGAGCCCGATAAGTAACCAGCCCGACTCACCCGTGGCTCGGGCTGAAAAGGCCACCGCCCAGAAGCCCAAATTCTTGCCGCCCACATAGAAATCACTCATGCTCTTAATGCGCCGGGAAGCTACAATGCCAATAAGAAACAGGATGGCTACGTAGAGGCTAAGGACAATAATTTTTGTGAGCATGGGCTAAGAATTTGTAATAAATCAGGAATACGATGAATCCAAGTACTACATTTTTGAGCTACCAAACAATTTTTTTGTGTGGACTTTAGAAGGTTGGAGTAAGTAGTTTTAAGAAAATAGCCGGGGTATTTACCATCCAAATGGGTACCTGTTAATACCGATTTCTAGTGGGGACTGTCCGCAGTGCAGCTGTGTCACACAGCGTTTTAACGCTTTCATATTTACGTTAAAACTCAAGTATGAAAGCGTCCCGATTACAAACTAAGACGAGCATGGTTATTCTATCAAATCAAGAGTTTTACTTTCTAACTCGACAATAACTTCATTTTTTCGATTAAAAAATTCGTAGGGAGCATTATACCCTAAAAAGTAAAATTGGTTTGTGTACGAAATACCTTCCGCGTCTAAGGCTGCTTTTAATTGTTGCTTATATTTTTCTATTTTTTCATCATCCGACCAACCTCCAAAGGTGATGGCAGCCACCGTCTTAGCCGGTTCTTCCCGAAACTCTATCTGCGATGCGTTAGGCTGAGGAAGCGTGGATTTATTGTATTTTTTCGGGACCATGAACATTACCGTCATAGAGTCTTCCAATGACATGGCTACGGGGGAGGTCATGGATATTTTTTCGTTGGTTTTATTTCCGCCGAATATGTACCCGGCTAAAATGGAGAAGCCTTTGCTTGATCCCTCTTTGTATACGTTAGTAGAAAGTTTGACGGAAGTAAACAAGCTAGCTTCGTAGCGGCGTACTTCAAATTCATTGTATTTTTCATCAACTAGATAAGGATATGTTTCAATGTTTCGTTGTCCGCTTACGGCAAAGAGCTGGACAATGATAAAGGCTACAATGAGTACGGCGAGTATGATTAAGAATATTTTCATCATTTGGTTTGAAGTATAGGGTTATTTTGTCGTTTGTCTAGCGTAGCGGCCTATTCTGCCTTTATCTGTGCATAGTTCAGGGCGGCAACTAAAACGACGCCACCGATGATATTTCCAATGAGTGTTGGGAGTGTATAGCTGAACAGAACCTCCCACCATGAATATTTGCCATAGGCAGCAAGGGTAAACATTTCAATTGAGCCTGCTATTACATGACTAAAATGGCCGATAGCAACAAGGTAAGTAATCAAAATAATGACCCACACCCGGGCTGTTTCGGCATAAGGCATTAGCCACACCATAAGGGCAATAAGCCAACCCGCAAAAATACCCCGAATAATGTGGGTCGTAAAGGCGGGTTCAATGGCTTCCTTACCTATTTTTATGAATTCATTTACTACTTCCGGACTAAATACTGAGGTATGAACGATGACTAATGATACGATGGCGGCACCCAGTAAATTCGCCACGAGTACCACACCCCAAAGTCGACCAACATTTAAAAGTTTTCGTTGGCTTCTCGTCCTAAGTATGGGCAGGATGGGGGTAAGAGTATTTTCGGTAAATAACTGTTGTTTGCCTAAAATGACGATAAGGAATCCCATACTGTAGCCAAGCCGGGAAATTAACACACTCCACTTTTCATCCGGGAGGTATGCTTCCAGAATTCCCATGGCTATCATAGAAAATCCCATTGACATTCCGGCCGCCAGTCCAGACCAGAAGAGGCTAGACGAGGGGCGTCTAAGTTCGGCCTCTGCTTCTTGCAAAATGGAAAAATAGATAGCTTTGGCGGAAGGAGATTGACGATTTCCAGCCTGTTCTTTATCTGTTTCGGTTTGTTCGATTTTGTTCATGAATAGCAATGTCTAAGTACGAAATAGGGAAAAATTAGGGTGGTGTTAAATAAGTAATGCTAGGTGTTTGTTGTAGTGATAAATAAAATAGTTGATAGCTCCGATATGATTGTCTAATTTCTTGGAAAAAGATAACGTTTTTCTGATCAGCCTGCTGCACCTTTGCCTTAGTGTATTATTGAAACGCTCTATATGATTGGTGTACCCTTTTCCTGACGCCCTATGCTTTTTACTGTCTAATACGTGGTACCCGTTCCAAAAGTCAGTAAAAAATACCGCATTTGTTTTGAGCAATTCAGGGATTTGATTAAAGAGTTTTCGTGCGTCCGGTTGTCCCCTACCTCCCACGTGACAGGCAATTATCTGGCGATTAGCCGTATTCATTACTAACCAAATCCATTGTTTATTTCCCTT
>JBDNFP010000121.1:0-2507 GCA_041689775.1 Spirosomataceae bacterium | reverse complement strand
GTCTACACTCAAATAAATATAGATGGGAAAGTGCTTCGGGCAAGGTCGGGAGCTAAAAAGTCAGGAATTTGTATTGTGAGTGCTTGGGTCGCAGAACACCAGTTGGTTTTAGGTCAACAGCAGGTCGAAACAAAATCAAATGAAAAAACAGCTATTCCCAAGCCTCGACTTGACGGATACTATCGTTACGGTTGATGCCATCGCTTGTGAACTCAAAAATACCGACTTGATTGTTTCAAAAGGTGGACACTATGTCTTAGCTCCGAAGAAAAACAATAAGTTTATCCATGAGCAAGTAAGTAGCCGCATACAACAAACAAAAGGTCAACTATCTTGTAGTGAAGATATTGACTTCGGGAGTGGGCGAATAGAAACACGGACATGTTATGTCGAGAACAAGTTAGGGCTTTATGATGACTTAGGTTCTTGGAAACATCTCAAAAGCATCATTATAGTAGACTCTAAAAGGGAAGTCAGTGGTAAAGTGAGTTATAAAACCCGTTACTACCTTAGTGATTTGACCCTCAGGGCGGATGAATTCAACAAACTGATCCGCAACATTGGAGCATAGAAAATAAACTTCATTGGAAGCTAGACGTGGTCTTTAATGAAGATACCCAAAGAACAAAATCAGGGAATGCACCACAAAACCTGACAACTCTCCGCAAGTTTGCCCTGCAACTTATCAATCAAATGGATGACAAGGAAAGTATCAAGAACCGAAGAAAAATGGCAGGTTGGAACGATAATTACCTCTTGAAAATCCTACAACATTTATAATGCGTTTAACCTGTTCGGGCGCCTTATTCTCGAAATTAATCAAGCAGGGCTCAGCTGGACCCTAATACTCCGAAAACAGGAAAATTTCAGGCAGGCGTACAGCCATTTTTTCATAGAAGAAGTAGCACGCTATGGGGAGGAAGACGTACTTCGGTTACTATACGATAAGGGCTTCATACGCAACCGTTTAAAGATTAATGCGGCAATCACCAATGCCCGGCATATTTTGGAACTACGCAAAGAATTTGAAACTTTTAAAGGCTAGCTTAACGCCCATCATCCACTTTAGAAGAAAGAATGGGTAACGTTATTCAAGAAAAACTTCCGCTTTGTGGGCGGATAAATTGTGAGGTAATTCTTGATGAGTACGGGTTACTTACTAGGTGCTCATAGCACCTAATGCCCCATTTACTCAAAAACAAAAGCCCTGAATCAGAGTCATTAACAGATACGATCCAGGGCTTTTACTGGTAATAATTTACCTGTTAGCGTATTTCGAAACTAGCCAGGCTCACAAATTCCATCACCCGGTTGTTGATTTCTTTTTGATCCAGGTTAATCAGACGCTCGCTTCCAAACTTTTCTACACAGAAAGAAGCCATGGCCGAACCATAGATAATCGCCCGCTTCATATTATCAAATGAGATATCATCGGTGCTGGCTAGATAACCAATAAAACCACCCGCGAAGGTATCGCCCGCACCGGTTGGATCGAACACCTCTTCCAACGGTAATGCCGGAGCAAAGAAGATACGATCTCCCTGAAACAGTAGAGCTCCGTGCTCTCCTTTCTTAATGATCAACGTCTTGGGACCCATTGCCATAATAATGGCCGCCGCCTTACGCAACGAGTACTCCTTGGACAGAATACGTGCTTCCTCATCGTTGATGGTCAGTACGTCAATCATCGGCAGCACTGCTTTCAGATCGTCCATCGCCACATCCATCCAGAAATTCATGGTATCAAGCACCACTAACTTTGGACGCTTGGTCATACGCTCCAATACAAGCTTTTGAATCGCTGGCGCGGTGTTACCCAACATCAGGTACTCACACCCTTGGTATGACTCCGGGATAATCGGATCAAAATCACCCATAACATTCAACTGCACATCGATGGTGTCGCGGGTGTTCATGTCGGTATGGTACTTACCCGACCAAAAAAAAGTTTTCCCTTCGGGCTTAATCTGCAAGCCTTCGGTGCTAATGCCGTTCGATACAAAAAGATCAATCATTTCTTGGGGGAAGTCTCCACCCACAACGGCTACCAGGTTGTTCGCTTTGGTAAAATATGAAGCAGCCAACGTAATATACGTTGCTGCACCTCCAATAATCTTATCGGTTTTGCCAAATGGTGTTTCAAGGGCGTCGAACGCCACAGATCCTACGGTAAGTAAACTCATGTGTCTTGTTTATTGATAGTCTTGTTTATTGATAGATTGGATTGATGATAGCGTGATGGAATGAGTGGATGATAAAATGAGTGCGTGAATAGATAGACGCCAAATGAAGGAATGAGTAAATATCTAACTAGACGCAGGAGTTGAAAGGTACGGAATCAAAATCAACCTAGAACTACTCTCATTAACCCTCAACTCTATTCTATCATTAGAATTTATTTGGATAAATTATTTAAAATAACACGCCCGCTGGCGAACTTTACGGCATGAACTACGAAGATCAGAAAAAACACGAGAGCAAATTCCTGTCGCTGACCAGCCTGACAG
>JBDNFP010000120.1:0-38343 GCA_041689775.1 Spirosomataceae bacterium | reverse complement strand
GAGTTTTCCAGCGACTTGATTTGCTCGTACTTGCTGAGGGCCAGGGCCACGAATTCTGATTCTGTCATGGGGGGGGGCAGGTTTTGGGTGAGTTCAAAACTCAACTTTTTTTCCCTATTTTGCAAAACTGAAATACACCCTCCCTACCATTATGATCACTGGTAAGATTACTTTTTTTGTAAATCGCCTGCGTGAAAAATTATGGGTACGTCCCTTGTTTTTTTGCCTATTGTCAGTGGCCGGGGCTTTCCTCGCTAAAATTGCTGACGCTATCGGCCTCGGAGAGGTAGTGCCCGAGATAAACCCTGACTCCATTGAGAAGCTACTTGAAGTGATTGCTTCCAGTATGTTGGTGATCTCAACCTTTGCCGTTGGGTCCATGATCTCGGCCTATTCGGCGGCTAGTAGTACCGCCACGCCGCGTTCTTTCGCCTTGGTACTTTCGGATGACGTTTCACAGAACGCGCTTTCTGCTTTCATCGGGGCTTTTATATATAGTATTGTGGCCATCATTACGATGGAAAACGACTACTTCGGGAAAGCAGGTTACTTTGCTTTATTTGTACTTACCATTTTGGTTTTTGCATTGGTCATCCTTACGTTTATTCGTTGGGTGGAACAGATTGCTCGTTTGGGCCGGCTCGGCCCTACCATTGATAAAATTGAATGGGCAACTACTTCGGCCATGGAGCGCAGGCGAAAGTCTCCGCGATTGCATGGGTGCCCGGTGGAAGTTCGAAACGAAAAAGAACAACCCATTTACAGCGACGAGATAGGGTACGTGCAGCATATTCATGTCTCTGACTTACAAGCTTACGCCGAAGAGAAGGATATGAAAGTAGTCGTGGCCGCTCTAACGGGTGCCTTTACTGCTCCTGGTAGACCCATTGCCCATATCTATCGACCAGAAGGAGAACTCTTGGAGAAAGAAATAACCTCGATAACAGAAAACTTTATCATCGGTAGAAATCGGGTTTTTGACGAAGACCCTCGTTTCGGATTGATTGCCCTCTCAGAAATTGCCAGCCGTGCGCTCTCTCCGGGTATTAACGATCCGGGTACCGCTATTGCTATTATCGGAGCATTTATTCGCCTTTTTACTTTATGGACAAAACCTTTGAAAGAAGAAGAAATGGAGGAAATAAAGTTTAACCGGATTGAAGTACCCGAGCTTTCGATCTGGGATATGTTTGAAGATGCCTTTACACCCATTGCCCGCGATGGTGCGGGTATCATTGAGGTAGGAGTGCGGCTGCAAAAAGCATTTGCTTCTTTTACTACCTCACCCCACCCAATTTTGAAGGAAGCAGCTTTTAAACATGCGCATTTGGCTAAAGTTAGGTTTGAACATACCTTGAATATGCCCCAGGACCTTGCCGTACTAGAAGAAGTAAGCCTATTTTTGAATGAAAAATAGGGTAGGGTAACCCCATCTCTAAATCATTCCGCTAGTTCTTCATTTAGCGGTATCACCCGATTCCCCCACATGATGACGCCGGCCGATGTAATGAACATGAGCAGTCCGTAAATGGCCGAAGGTATGGACATGGCTGCGTTTTGGAGCAAGCTTGCCGCAATGGCAATACCAAGGGTGCCATTCTGTATCCCGGACTCAATAGCGATGGTGATTGATTGCTTCGTTGAATGATTTGTTATCCGTGATGTACCGTAGCCTATTCCCATGCTGAGTAGGTTTAATAGTAAAGTAGCGGGGCCCACCAGAATAAAGAAACTTACCAGGTTTTCTTTCTCTTTGGCAAGCGCCCCCGCAATGATCAGGAAGAGGAATATCGCCGACAGTAATTTGACCGGGCGATCAAGCCGACTGGCAAGGGCGGGTTTTGCTTTGTTGATAGCCATACCAATAGCTACGGGTATTAGGGTAATAACCAGTACCGACAAAATGGTATTAAAAATCGGAAGTGCTTGCTGCTGACCGTCTGGAATGAATTTCAGGATGGCAAAGTTTACCAGAAAAGGGATAGAAACAACCGTAATGAGGCTCGAAACAACGGTGAGTGAAATGGATAAGGCCACATCCCCCCGCGATAGGTGGGAAATGAGATTAGATGTCGGTCCGCCTGGGCAAGCTGCTAAAATAACCAATCCAACGGCCAGCTCAGTTTCCAGCCCCAATAAGGCGATAATTGCGAACGCTAAAAGAGGTAGCATGATAATCTGATTAATGATACCTACCGCAATGGCTTTGGGGTAAAGGAGTATACGTTTAAAATCAGTGAGAGTTAGTGATAACCCCATGCCCAGCATGATGATGGCCAGAGCTAACGGCAGGAATACTTCGGTCAATACGTTCGATTGCATACTGTGTAGGTGTTAGGCGTTTCTTTTTTCTTCATGAACGGGCTTCCCATCGACATCGTAATGGGTAAAGGTGATACCCGGATTACCGCCTACTCGCTCCACCTTA
Organism: Spirosomataceae bacterium; assembly: GCA_041689775.1. Taxonomy (GTDB): domain Bacteria; phylum Bacteroidota; class Bacteroidia; order Cytophagales; family Spirosomataceae; genus JBDNFP01. Next base: position 35,915 of record JBDNFP010000120.1, on the reverse strand, counting down.
ATGCCAAGAAAACCTCCTTTTACCCGCAGGAATTTATGTTCGGGTCGAACTTCATCGGGGGACCATCCCTGAGCGTGGTAATCACTGACCGGACCCGATCCAAACTCGGTTACTCCCGTTTCGGCATCAACCGATACATATTGCCAATGGCGGTCACCGTTGACCACGTACATATTTTTTTGCTTTGACAGATAGTTCCGAAGCCATCTTCCTTCGGTTTCGAACGCTTCGTTCGCATGGTTATCAATCTTTTTTTCGCGATCAGGACCCACCACCGGAGTGGGAGAAAACAAGATTTTGAAGGTAGCATCCGAGGCGGCAACCGTTTCCTGAAACCACTGCTTTTGGGTATTACCCCAGATGGTCTTGTCCTTACTATCCGGGATATCGTTTGGTGAACGGTACTCTCTTCCCTCCACCATCCAGATCTGAATATCCTTACCCCAACGGATGGTTCGGTAGGGTTTGTCGCGTAGTGGTACGTTCTGATGCGACAGGTTAAGGCCATCCAGGTAGGTAAGCTGCCCATAGCTGGGAGTGTTGGGATTTACATCATCCGACAAAAGATCATGGTCATCTTTAAGCATGTAGATGGGGGTATTCTGGAAAAAATTGACCAGGGCAGGCCAACCGTCCATCGCGTGCCATTTATGGCGAGCCTTTTCAATATTTTTAGCGAACGGTCCCGGTTTATCGTAATAGACGTAGTCGCCGGTATGAATAAAAAAGTCCGGATTCATTCGCCTCATGCTATCGTAGGTTTTGAAACCGCGCTCCTGATCATCGAAGCTCCAAAAGTATTGGCAGGTGGAGGTGGTCAAATGAATTGTCTCCTGTTTGTTTTGTTCTGGTGCTGTGCTGAAAGTGCCTGTCGTTGTCACAACATCTCCTTTTTCCGAAGCTTTTGCTTCCAGGGTGAGTTGGTAGCTGGTAGCTGGGCTCAGCTTATCAAAAGGTATCTTAACGGTATAATCGTTTTCTTCCACTGCCGAAACCCAAGCCGATTTAAAAGTCTTTTTGCCACTTTTCAGCGTAGCCCTGACGAGCCCCCCGGTAGCTCTTACGGTTCCATCCATCTGATCTATCGGCATGTTTTCGTCAAAGTCGATGGGATGCCGGAATACCTTCTCTATTCTTTGGTGCCGTACTGGGTTTGGTTTTTCCTGGGCGCAGAGCCGGGTCCAGATAATGGCACCTGTGCTACTTACTTCTGCTATTTTAAAACCATTCGTAAAAAACAGCGCCGGGGCTGGTTTGACGCTCGACCAAAAGTTGGAAACCGGGGATTGCACCACCGAAAATGTGACGAGTCCCAGACCGGCCTCTTTGAAAAAACTTCTTCGGTTGTCTTTTTTCATTGTAGTAGATAGATAAATGCTAGTAACTAACCGAGACGATAAAGTAGCCCACCGGCCCTTAATAGTTACGGTTCACTATTCTATCTTTTCGGGTACAGCCGGAATTCTATTGGTAAGGGCATTCAACCCTTGCCAATCCTTTTTCAAATCAAAAGCATCATACAACTCACCCGTGGCATCAAAGGCTTTGTAGGTGAGTTGGTTTCCTTCGAGGGTGATTAGTTGAAACAACTGAGTGTTCTGGGCCCGGCGATCCATCCATGGGTCATCGGATACATCGTACATTTTAGGGCCGGAGACGGATACTACATACACAGTTTGGGATGACTTTTTGCGGGTATTGGTAGTGACGGGAGCGTTGGATACACTACCACGACCGTAGGCGTGATCGTGGCCCTGCAAAACCAGATCAACCCGATGTTTGTCGATGATGGGTTTAAACTGCTCGCGAAGCCGATCATTGTCCCGTTTTGGATTAGTAGAGAAGAAAGGATAGTGCAGCGTTACAACCGTCCAGGGACGCGGATCGTTGGTTAAAAGCGAGTCGAGCCACTGGGCTTGCTTATCGGCAAAGTATTTCGATTCATCTATCTGCTCAGCGTCGAGCGATATGACTTTAAGGTTGGGGTAGTTGATCTGGTAGCAGGTTTCTTCCAGCCCTTTTGGGCCATTGGTTGGCAGGTTAAATTGTTTTTTCCATTGGGGCGACAGGATTACCCCTTTGGCGTATTCGTGGTTTCCGGGGGTCATGATGGTGGGTACCGTGGCGTGAATAAACGACCCGGCCAGAAACCACTCTCCCCATTCAATATCCTCGCTCGACCGGTTGATCAGATCGCCGGCGTGCAGCATGAAATCTACCTGCGGCATTTTTTTGTACGCTTCCCTCACCACTCGTGACCACATGGATTTTACTTCGTTCTGGGCGTCGCCAAAATATAGGAACGACAGGGAGCGCTCAGGAGCCGGTGTTTTGAACTGAAACCACTCACTCCAATGGTCGCCGGCCCCAACCCGGTACACGTAAGTGTGATCCGGTTGCAGGGAATCAATGATCGCCGAGTGGTAGTTAGCTTCAATGGTAATGGGATCATTCGTAACACTCAGAAATTCGGTTGATGCTGCTACTGTATGCGTTGCCTTTCTAAATTGAGGTCCGGCGGTAGAGACTGCCCACTGTACTTCGCCTTTAGGCTGTGAGGTATCGGTTCGCCAGTTAACGGCTACGGAAGCTTGGGGGTCAGGGGTTAGATTCAAAATAACCCGGTCCGGAACCGCCGTTGGGAATAGTATGCGTTGGTCTACTTTCTTATCGATTGCCAGCCTTTCGGCCAGAGCTGCTGCCCTGGGCGAAAGTGTCTGACTTTTTGAAATAGTGGTGCAAAGTGTAGAAAACAGAAAAAGGACCAAGTAACTACCGCGATTGAGCAATGACATGTATCGCATATTTTTTGAAAAGATTTGGGATAAAGCTGATTAAAGGATTCCGCTGGCATCAGCTACGAACATGCGGGTACTTACCGTGTAGGGTTCGCCGCTGGGGGCTTGGTATTTCAAATCGAGATAAAAAGCCTTAAAACCTGTTGATGGTAAAGCTTCATCGGTATTGATTTTACTTTCATTCTTTTTCCCGAGGCTCCTTTTTGAAAATGTCTCATTCCGGAAATCACGATCTTCCGAAACCGCCGACCACACCACAGCATCAAGTAGGAGGTCACTAGTTGATGCGACGCTCAATTGGATGTTGGTGCCTTTTTTTGTGCATGTCCATTTACACTCGGGATACTGTTTGTTCAATAAGGTAGTACCAAAAAACGCACTCAATCCGGTTAGGGCTTGCTTACCGCCGCCCAAATCGTGTCCCGCATTGGGTACATAGTGAATCAGGTTCTTACCGGGGATACTATCGTAATAGTTCTTAATAGCATCAACCGGCCAGTACTCATCGTTGGTGCCAATGAAAATCATTTTGGGCATCGTGAGGGTTTTACGGTAGGAATAAGGGTCAATCATGGTGTTCAGGGCTCTACCACCTTCGGTTTCGGCACTTTGCGGGATACCCAAGTCGACGTAATCCTGAATTTGAACGCTGTAATCCTTCCATACTTCGAGCTGGTAGTTAAGGCTTACGGGCATATTAAGTACATCAATTACCATCGGGCCGATGGCTACTACTCTTTTATCCTGGGCACCGGTAAGCCAGGTAGTCCAGCCTCGTTTGGAGGCGCCCGATACCACAAATCGCTTTATCTCGTGGTTCAGATTTTTCTTAGAAAATTCCTGAATGGCATCCATACCCTTTACCGCACTTTTTACCATTGGGAAGAGTAGGGGCCAGTTATAATCACCGTCCATTTTGAAGTTGTGGAGGGTGTACGAAATCAATTCATCTTCGGTAAGGTCGCCGTACAAAGGCTGGTTGGGGGTTTGCCGGATCACGGCCGTTATGGCTTTATTGGTACTAGCCATCTGAGCCAGACTGGAAAGCAGTTCATCGTCGTTTTGTTTCAAGTTGGGTTGTTCGTCCTTGTTGGAGCCTCCGGTAATAAATAGCAAAGCGCCATCGTGCTGGTTTTCACTAGGTACTAGTATCGTTACCTGGTGCCGCCACATGTATTTCTGCCACTTCTGCGAAGTGAGGATCAGATTGTAGCCCGTTACGTTTTTCAGTTGAAAAGAATCCCGGACCGACCATTGGTAGTTAGTATCTCCGTTGTTGAGGTAGGCCTGCAAAGCGGTGGATGGGGTAATAGTTTCTTGTGCACTACCAGTACGGACAATGAAAAGTGCAAGGAGAAGAAGTAATTGGGTTAATGATTTCATGCTAGGTAGATAGTTTTTTGGCTGTAATTTTTGCTTAAACGGCTTTTGGGGCTTTGATTAAATAAAGTGATCAAATGTCATTTAAAGTATTTAATTCTCCGGTTTGGGGCTTTCTTTTACGAGTTGCAGAGCTTTTTCGATGTAAATTTCTCCGGTCATTTCACCTAGGCTGGTCCGGCTAACGTAATCATATCGTTTAAAGCTAGTAAAGTCTACTTTGGTCAACATATAACCAAAGGCGTCGTTGGTTAGCCCAAATAAAAATGGATAGCGGGTAGGCATGTTGCGTTTAAGGTAATACCCAATATTGGGTAATGCTTCTCCGGGAATCGTCAAAATCTGCGCCGGACCAATGTTGATGAGGTTAAGTTGTGTATCAACAATATTAGGTTTAGGCAATTTATAACCCATGGGCGATTTAGAAATGATGTACTTCATGATGTCTGAATCAATCGGAAACTCGATTCTACGGGAAGTGACGAATAGCGGAGGGTTGGTCAGTAGAGGTGCCGGAGCGATGATCCGTAGAGCTTCATCGGCTAATAGCTGACCGATCCGTTGGCATTCTTCCCAGGTGTTCGCTTCTTTTCCGTTGGGTAGCCGCACGTCAGCGGTCACCATACCACCTTGGGCACCGTTCATAAATACAGCAATCCCCCCGGCCTTTTCTTCAATGCGATCATACAGAGGGCCGCAGAGATCCGGACTCAGAATTCCTCGTTCTGACCCAAGTACTTCCGGATGAACGGCGTAGTTAACCAGCGTCGCGATGACTTTGCCCTGATTCGGGCCCGAATTTGCAATCGCTTGAATGACCCCGCAGCGAGGGTCATAAAGATCAGGTGCGTAGTAGTTGTAAGCTATTTTTCCTTTAGCTTCTCCCAACGCTATTTTCAGATTAGCGGGTTGCAGGTTACTAACAGCTTCATTCACGGCATCGGCCATGAGTTTCACGCAGCGGTCGAGGTAGGCCATATCGGCAAAAGACTCCCCTTGTTCGTTGGGGAAACCGTAGGCATCTGGTGCACTGTGGGTATGGGTAGCCCCGATCAAAACATGCTCCGGCTTTACTCCCTTAATGAGCGCGCGCGACTTGTCGCCCAGTACCGCAGGCCAGCCCAGATTATCGATGCTGACTATCGCGATCCGGACATCTCCTTTTTCGACCACCATTGCCCGGATAAACAGATCACCCTTCTGATCAGTGGAGGGTTTTGGCGTACCAACACCACCCGAAACCGGAAGTAGAGGTTGGGGAGTTATGATCCGTTTTGCGGCACCGGCTCGTAGTGTTTGAGCGGGAGATTGTATTGCCAAAAGGCTTGCAAAGCAGAGAAATAGGAGTAATCGAATAATCATTGGGTGTTAAGATGTAAATGAAATGAAAAAAATGGGTGGAAGTAATTTCCACCCATTTTAAGAATTAACCAAATCAAATTACCAGGGTTTGCCAGTGCCTTGAAGCAACCAGGATTTCGACCAGGCACTGTTTTTATTGTCTGCTTGTGAGTAGCTGGTGATTTCCAGTTTTTCCAAAGCGGTATTAGCATTTGCACTATTGATATTTAGTTCATCTTGCATGTAGTAAAAGCGTACGGGTAGCACCGAACGCTTGGCGGCTGGTCCAGCTTTGAGCGTGGGGAAACCAGTCCGGCGGAAATCAAACCATGATTCCGTGGCCACTGTCCAGCTGGCTATCCATTTTTGCTCTATAATCTGCTTGATCGTACCGGCATAGTCAACTCCCGCACCTGCTAAGTAAGCGTTGTACTGACTGGCTACTCCCCAGGTATTAAAAGAATTTTGTACCCCGGCTTCGTAGTGGCTTTTGGCACCACCGGCTGCCCAACCTTTTAGACTAGCTTCGGCCAGAATAAAATGTACTTCGGCCGCCGAAATCAGCCGGGCTTTTAGTAGAGGTCCGGTAGCTTGCTTGTAGATATTATTTAAAAATGAAACGTGCGGATTGAAGGAGGTCTGACCCGGCGTAGGGTTGAGGTTATATGCCGAAGGCAGGGCCGAGAAGCTGGTTGGCAAGCCCACGTATTCAGGGTCAGTATCTACTACGGTGGTACCTACCTTGTCGGGCGAAAGCATACGCTTACCATTGACAATCTTATCCGTACCAGCGGGTAGGGTAGCATCCACAACCAAAGGTACTTCCACCTTATTTGCCCAGATACCTAATCGGGGGTCATTCAGGGCTTGCAGTGATTCTACCAAAGTACTAGCCATTTTAATCCGGCGGAAGTTGCTACCACTGGCATCAAATACGGTATTGGCGGGCCAGGCGGTACCATCACTATTCCCCGGAAAGCTCATCGTAGCGTCTTCGGTATTCTTGGTAATGATAGGGTATTGGGCAGGGTTAGAAATAATCTTCTCAATACCAGCCTTGGCTACATCGGCTTTCTTAGCCGAGATACGCATGAAATACCGGAGAGCCAAAGAATTGGCGAATTTTTGCCAAGCGTCCGGATTACCAGAGTAGTATACATCCACATTGTCGACGATTCCGGAATACTCTCCTTTGGGTTTCGAAAGTAGCGTATTGGCTTTTTCCAGATCGGCCAAAATTCCGGCGTAAATTACTTCCTGACTATCGAAAGCAGGGGTAATGTTTTCGGTACCTCCCAGTTCACCTTTGAGAGCGTTGGTATAGGGGGCGTCTCCCCATAGATCAGTGATTAGCCCAAACATGAAAGCACGCATTACTAAGGCTACACCCTGATGGTACTCAAAATTAAGAGCCACGGCCCGGTCGTAGAGCAAGGCGTTGTTTCGCAGAATGTCGTAGTAGCCTCCCCAGCTTTGGTTGTTCCAGTCGTAGTCGTTGTGGCCACCCGACCACGCGTCTTTCTGGGTGTGCTGTACTACTCCGGCAATATCCTGGTAGCCCAGGTTCACGTATAACTTAGCGGCTTCGGTTAGTACCGTCGGCATGATCAGGTTAGGATTTACCAGATCGGACTGTACACCGTTGGGGTTTTCATTGAGTTCCGTAAGGTCCTTGCAGGAAAAGAAGGAGGTCAATAGAACCAGAAATACCAGTTTTCTTTTATTAAAAAATTTCATAGTTAATCGTTGTTAAAAGTTCTTAAAACGTCAGATTAAGTTTCACACCTACGGGCATCACCCAGGGAATAACATTGTAGCGTTCGATACCCTGCTTGAACTGGGTACCGGCCTGTGCGCCAGACTCCTGCTGGAACGCCATTTCGGGATCGATACCGATTTTCGCTTTTGTCCACAGGATGATATTACGGCTGTAAATTGCGACGCTAGCATTCTGTATATTAAGCCGCTTGATAAGCTGATTTGGTAAATTGTAAGAGAGCGATATTTCGCGAAGCTTTACAAAAGACGCATCAAAGGTAGCCGCGCGGGTAAAGCTCCAGGGGTAGTTGTCGCCAAAGGGGATGTACTTGGTATCCGGCCCTCCGAGGTTTTCGGTGTAGCCCACTATTTGTCCCTCGGCATTATACTGAGCAATTACCCCGGGGTTGAACACCGCATAAGGATACGTATTTCCACCATAGGTGAATGGGAAACCACCGTATTCTGAGGTGGGACCACCTACGATATTGAATTTGTTCCCGTTCACCTTAATTAATTCATCCTCGTTATCTTTCAGGTATTGGGCCAAGGCGTCGCCTGAAAGTCCGTTTGGATTGATGAGGTTGTCAAGGAATCGTTTGGTTTTTAGGTCTGACTCACCATACCGGTAGGTTTGGGATACAAAGTCTCCGCCACTCCGCCAGTCGAACGACATATTGAGGCTAAATGCTTTATAGGCCAGAGATACCTGTCCGCCCAGAATAAAGTCAGGATTAAAGTTTCCGATTTTGGTGCGGGAATTACTGGCTTTGATGTCCTGCCATGAACCATCGTCATCCAGGATAGGATACCCGAAATAAGGGGAGTTCTTATCTTTTACCGTAACTAACTCCGAGTCGTAGATATCACCAATTTTTTCGCCCACGTAAGTCCATGCACCACCTTTGGCATCTGTCCATAGGGTATAAAATTGTAGTCCGTCCGAAAGTTCCTTGATAGTAGTAGTATTGCGGGAGATGTTGGTATTGATATCGAGTCTCCAACCGTTGCGGTCAATGGGTGTACCACCCAAGGCAATTTCAACCCCTTTACTTACCAACAATCCGGCGTTGATATTCTTGGTAGAAAAACCAGAGGAGGGAGGTAGTTTTGTCGGGATGATCTGGTTGCGGTTTTCAACCATGTAGTAGGTTCCTGAAAAACGTAAACGATTGCGGAAAAATGCCAGATCAACTCCCGCTTCGTATGAGGTAGAAATCTCTGGCTTCAGGTCGGGTAATAAAATATTACCCGACTTTGAAAGGCGGGTTAAGCTTCCCCATGCTTCGGCATTACCCAATGTATTCAACAAAGAGTAAGGGTTGGTATCGTTACCTACCTGGGCTACACCACCGCGGATCTTGAATAGATTCAGGTTATTGGAGAAAGGTATCATTTCGTTGAGTAGTACGCTCAGCGAAGCCGATGGGTAAAAGTAGGATTGGTTGGCCCGGGGTAGTGTACTCGACCAGTCGTTTCGGGCCGTTACATCCAGGAATATCATGTCCTTGTACCCGATATTAGCCAACCCATACACGCTGTAAATGGCGCGCTGGGTTTTGTAGCTGCTGTATTGAATGTTGGCTTGGGAAATGTTCTGTAAAGTGAATAGTCCCGGAATAACGAGTCCAGTTCTTTCTTTACTAGCGTTGCTCACATCAGCTGTCTGTTGATAACGGGCGTTTCCTCCACCAGAAAAAGACAGAGTAAAATTACCTACGTTCTTAGCGTACGTGGCCAGAAAATCAGTATTTCGTTCGTACCGGGCCAAGTCGATAATGCCATAAGCACCCTTCGATTCTCCGGTATAACTATTACCAATTTTGGTCTCCCGTTGCTCGGTATACGTATCCAGCGACACTCTACCCATCAAACTCAATTCCGGGGTGACTTTATAGTCAATCTTCATGTTTCCAAATACTCTATCGCGTACGAACGAGTTGTTGACTTCGTAGGCCAGAAAGTAGGGATTATTGTAATCTCCAATAGCCTGCGACTTCTGTTGAATGCCCTCCTGACCAGGAACCCAGTAGTCTTTCAAGTCGTTGATATCAATGTGAGGAGAAACGGCGTAGGCCCATTGCATGGGGTTGGTACCCCTGTTTCCGGCCGGACGGTTATTTGAATTATTACGACTCACATCCAACACGGTACTTAACCGTAGCTTTTCACTGAGTTTAAGGGTAGTATTCAGCGATAGGGAATTCTTGAATAGATCAGAATTCGGGATAATACCCCGGTTCCGCATGTTGGAATAAGAAAGCCGATACGTAATCAGGTCGGTGCTGTTGGCAATGGACACTCCGTTGGTAGTCGTGATTCCGGTTTGTACGAAATCCCGTACGTTATTGGGGTGAGAAATCAAATCCGTTGGAATAGGCTGTCCGTTAGCGTCTAATGGGCTATTCCATTGGACGGCCTTGTAGCCCTTGTTGAGTTCAGGACCCACGCCCCCGGCCGATCCTTCGTCGATGTACAATACTCCGCCGGGATAAGGGTTATTATCGGGAGTAAAGGGAAGTATACCCGTTGCGAATTTCGAGTGAAAATCCAGGAACTTGTAAGGTTTATCAAATACCGTATTTGACGATACGTTTATGGTCATTTTCTTGGCGTTCGAGCCATTTTTCGTGGTGATGAGTACCACCCCATTGCCAGCGCGCGAACCGTAGAGCGCGGCCGCACTCGGACCTTTCAGAATAGAAACACTTTCGATATTGTCAGGGTTGAGGTCGGCGATAGCATTACCGTAGTCTACCCGGTTGTCTCGCCCTACCTGACTCACGTTATTCAGCGTATTGTTTATTGGTATACCATCCACCACAAAAAGTGGTTGGTTGTCATTGCTGAGGGAAGTAGCCCCACGAATTACCATACTGACCGACGAACCCGTGCCACCCGTAGAACTGATCGTAACCCCCGGAACCCGGCCTGCGAGCCCGTTCAGTACATTTTCTTGTGCTACCCGACTTAGATCCTTACCGTCTACCTTACCCACCGAGTAACCAAGTGAGCGTTCGGATCGCTTAATACCAAGGGCAGTAACTACCACTTCTTGTAAGTTTTCGGCGCTTTCGTTCATCGAAACATTGATGACACTCTTCGAGCCAACCTGCAATTCTTGTGTTACGTAGCCAATAAAGGAGAAGACAAGAACGGAGCTATTGTTGACCACCGAAACCGAGAAATTACCTGACCCATCGGTTGAAGTACCGATTTGGGTACCTTTAATAATCACGTTTACTCCGGCCAATCCTGAACCGTCGGCTTGGGAAGAAACCCTACCGGTAATCGTGCGATCTTTCGGCCCCTCGGCCATTGAGTAGGTGGCGCTAATTACCCACAGTAACACTGAGGCAAAACCAACCCTGAGGAAACGTTTAAGTAAAGTTACTGTTTTCATAAAAGTGTTATTAAGTGATAGTCGATTAGATATGAAAAAGCTTTATTTGTTGGTGTTGAATGGTAATCTCAAATTAGTGGGTTTTCTTCATTCATGATAAAGAGACACAGTCTTTAGTTGCTGAAATGTTAATTCTTGCCGGGTGGTACATCTTCGAGGTTACTAATGTTTTTCTGTATCAAGCTATTAAAGTAGTTTTCTAGTACATCTGAATATTCGTGTTCCATTTCATTTTCACCAATCGAGGTAAGCAATTCTTCAAGCTCTCCTTCTGATAAAGAGTTACTGATGAGCTGATCAATCAAAAAGCGGGCTCTTGATTTAGTCATCCCTACGATTGTCTAGGTTTCTGTATCTATCATACTGCCTTGGCTAACAATTGGACTACTCAATTAACATTTTATTTCTGTTAATTTTAATGGTATGATTTATAGAGAGTTAGGTTTAGAGCCTATGGTAGGAGTAAAGCAAGTGGATTTAATTGGCCTGCAAATAGGAGTGATCAGATTACTTGCCGCAGGAGACATAGAGAAGTTGGCATTTTTCGGATTGGTCACAGCAATAGAGCAACTACTTTATCCGGAAAGTAGTGATCGCCAAGCCAGAAATCAGTTGTTAGGGGGGTAGAGTTACTGGGTAAAGATAAAATTCTAGTATCAGGTATAGGCTACGGTAAGCTGCTCGCGTAAAATCTGTTTAGCCTTGACCAGTTGGTTCTTAACGGTATTCTTTGAAATCTTCATCATTTCTGCAATCTCCTGGTATGACTTACCTTCATACACGTTTAGCAACAAAATCTTTTTCCGTTTCTCAGAAAGCTTTTCCACGACTTTACTCATAAACTGGATTTTCTCTTCACTGTCATCAACAGTCTCATAAATCGAACTATCCATTCTGTCGAGGTACTGCTGGCGTAGCTGTACATTCTTTTCCACACGCTTAAAATGATCAAAGGCGTAGTTGCGCAAACAGGTGAAGAGGTAGGAGTTAAAATTAAGCTCAGGATTAATTTTAACTCTCTTGTCCCAAATCTTAATAAAAACTTCGTGAAGTACATTTTCGGCCTCCTCTTCATCTTTGAGTAATGAGGTACAAAACTTTAAGGCGGGAACCCGGTAAAAATTGTACAATTCGGCGAAGGCATTCTTATCCCCTTTCGCCACATTTCGGAGCATTACAGTACTTGGTTGATTCATGGTTGTAGAAAATTAGTCATATCGGTAGGTTTAGAGAACAGTTCTCCCCGAGTTGCAGTGGTTTGCAATGAGCGGCTAGGGAATATTGTTGGATAAATCTACTTCTTAATTCTGACTCAAATGCCGCAAAATGCGTTAAATAAACCTCAATTTGCGCATTTTACTTAATTATGATTCTCAGGTTATTTTTTTGCCCTTTGTATTAGTATACCATTAATAATGTGGGGATTGCAAGTAACCAAAAAAGCGATTTCATGTAAATAAGGGTGTTCGATTGGATAGTCTTATTTAGGAAGTGAGGAGTATCTAAACGTAGACTAACTCCAAGATTCAATCGGATGTATTTAAAGTGGGTCCGATGCCTACTATTTACCTTATGAAAAAGTATACTTTTTCCGTGATTTGTGCCTTATTACTGTGTAGTACATTTTTTTCGTTATTTAGTCCCATAAATTGCTTCGCTTTTAAGCCCCAAATTATCCTTCAAAAGGAGGCCTACACCGATACCACGTTCTGGCAAGAATACCAGGAGTCATATCAAATAGGTAAGTCGGAGGAAGAGAATGCGGTCAGGTCAATTTCAGTTGAAACAAACGGAACTGTTTGGGTTGCTACCAAAGCGGGTATCTACCGGAAGGAGAAAAACGAACAAAACTGGATTGCTGCCTTGCCGGAGGAAGATAAAGGTCCGGCGTATAGTGTCATATCTACCGACGATGCCGTATGGTGTGGTACCTGGAAGGGTTTATACCGGATCAAAGGTGGCAAAACCGAGAAGGTAGCCGGACCTAAGCCTCCGATAGCGGTCATAACTCCGGCTCCGGGCGGTGTGTACGCTTTTGGACCCAACGGGGCCGGGTACTTCAAAAATGATACTTGGGTTGCGAAAGACTATCAGGTCGCTCGATCTGTACGGGATGCAATCATTGAACCAAACGGAGCACTTTGGATAGCTACGGACGTAGGTTTGTACCGAGTAGGGGCCAACGAAACTTTTACTGCTCACCTCACTAACGAATTGGTTAGTGCGTATGTCAAGGGGCTAACCATTGATCAGAAAGGACAGCTTTGGGTAGCAGGTATGGGCGGAGTTTCGGTCGTGACTGATACTAGTGTACTAAGGCAACTAACGCCAACCGAAGGGGTTCCGTCCATTAACACATCCTGCGTGCGAACATCGCCCGACGGTAGCGTGTGGGTAGGTACGGATGTTGGGGTAGTGCGGTTCCGGCCGGATGGCAGCCGGTCGTTGCTGTTTAGCCAGCGATGGTTACCTGACGATAAGGTGAGGGCGATTGCTTTTGACTCCGAGGGTACCGCTTGGATAGCGACCGATAAAGGGGTAAGTGCCATTCGGCGCAGGAAGATGTCATTAGCTATCAAACAGGAGTACTTTTATGATATACTGATGAAGCGGCACATTCGGGCTCCTTGGATAGCCGGGCAGGTACGGCTTACCACCCCCGGCGACCTGAGTACTTGGGTACCGGAAGACGATGATAACGACGGCGAGTTCACGGGGAATTATCTGGTTATGGAAAGTTTTCGGTACGCCACGATCCAAAGTCCGGATGCGAAAGAAAAAGCCCGGAAAGCCTTTCATTTCCTTCGAAAGTTAAAAGAAGTGACGGGTGGCGCAGGTCTGTTTGCCCGTACCATCGTTCCGATTGACTGGAAAGATCTTCACGATGCCAACCGAACGTATTCTCCCCAGGAATTAGCCGATGAACTGGTGAAGGAGCCAAGGTTTAAACCCGTAGAGGTCCGCTGGCATACATCGGCCGATGGCCAATGGCTATGGAAAGGAGACACCAGTAGCGATGAACTCTGCGGGCATTTCTTTGGCTACTACTTTTACCACGAATTAGTAGCGGATGAGGAGGAGAAAAAAGAGATTAGCCAACACGTTTCCCAGATTGTCGATCAGCTTATTGACACTGGTTATTACTTTAAGGACGTGGACGGCACCCCCACCCGCTGGGGCGTTTGGTCGCCCGATCGGCTGAATCGCGATCCCGAATGGCAGCCTGATCGAAGCCTGAATTCCATGGAGCTGCTGGCTTTTCTGAAACTAGCTTACCGCGTATCCGGTAATGAAAAATATCAGCGGGAGTATCTCAAGCTAATTGTAAAAGAAGGCTACCTGACCAATATGGCCAATTCAGCGCGGCAAAACCCGGCCTGGTTTGTTTACTTTGACGTTACGCTGGCGGCTTACCTCTACCCAATTCTGATCCAGTGTGAAAAGGACCCGGCGTTGGTGGCTTTTTACGAAAACCACATGGATCAGTGGTTTGCAAAGCGGAGAGGGGATGAAAATCCTTTGCTCAATTTCTTGTACAGCTATACTCGGGGAAAGCAAGTAGAAATAGAGCCTTCCGTTAATTTTCTCCGTGATACTCCCCTGGATTTGATCGACTGGACCATAGATCACCGCAAACGGGAAGATATAAAGTTAGTTCGAAAGCCAGTCATGGACGAAGAACAGGTACACCAGCTACCTCCGGCTAGTATCCGGGCGGTAGTTCGGTGGGATAAAAATCCTTTTGCGGCCGTAAATGGCTCTCCGGATAAAGAACGGGAACCGGTATTCTGGCTGCTTCCCTACTGGATGGGACGCTATCTAAAAATGATAAATTGATAACTAGCTGGTAGCTCATCAGGTCGATAGCCATTTGTTTTTTTTTACCTTGGTTTGATAGAAAATATTTTTTTAGGCAAGCCCTGTTTTTGTATTATATTCTGATAATCAACTAAATGAAAGGCTGGCGGCCAACATATTACTAGCTGATAGCCATTTACTACCGTACTACATGAAACCAAAACAATATTGCATACTTTTGATAGGTTGCCTTCTGGTAGCTTATTCGTCCGTAAAGGCCCAAACCGGATTGGTACTGGCCCCTAAAGTAAAGGAGCAACTAATTTTTCCGGTGCAAAGTGAGCACACCCACGGGAGTAGCTTGGTGCATTTACCCAACGGCGATATATTGGCGGCCTGGTTTCAGGGTAGTGGCGAACGGACTGCCGATGACGTCCGGATTATGGGTGCCCGCCTGAAAAAAGGAGCCAACCAATGGAGTAAACCTTTTTTGATGGCGGATACACCCTATCTGCCTGACTGCAATCCGGTACTGTTTTTGAACCACGACAAGAAACTGTTTCTGGTCTGGATTGCGGTCCAAGCCAACCGATGGGAGAACTCGATTTTGAGGGTTCGAACCACCAACGATTACAACGGAGAGGCCGTACCCAACTGGCAGTGGCAGGATAATATCCTGTTAAAACCCAGCGATGATTTTGCCACGGAAGTGAAAGCAAAGTTCAAATCGTTGCCAGAACACGGCATCGGTTGGGCGGCTTATGCGCCCAAGTACGATGAGATGATTTCCGAAGCCGCTACTGATCCGACTAAGAGAAGTATTGGTTGGATGACCCGGATAAAGCCGCTATTACTACCCAATAACAGAATCGTCCTGCCGCTGTACTCAGATGGCTATAATTTTTCATTGATGGCAATTTCGGATGATGACGGAGTGAGTTGGACACCGAGCCTACCCTTGGTCGGGCGGGGACCGATCCAACCCGCTTTGGCCCAGAAGAAAGATGGGACGCTGGTAGCTTACCTGCGTGATAGCGGCGATTATCCACCCCGAGTACAAGTAAGTGAATCAAAAGACTCAGGCTATACTTGGTCGGCGTCCTTGAAGACAGATATGCCCAATACTGCTAGTGTAGAACTTCTCGTGCTCAAAGACGGAACTTGGGTTTTTGTGGGTAATGACCTCGAAGACGGCCGGGAAAGGTTAGGCCTATTCTTGTCAGATGACGAAGGGAAAACCTGGAAATGGAAGACCTACCTTGAAAACAACCAACAGGGAGGATACTCATACCCAAGCCTAACTCAGACCGACGACGGACTACTGCATATTTCTTATTCCTACCACGCTGATAAAAATCATAAATCCATTAAGTACGTGGTAGTAAACTACCGTACCATCAAAAAGTAATAACTATTCCTCAACCCATACATTAATGTTGAACATGCAGAAATATTCCGTACCCTTATTCCTTAGCCTGTCCTTGTGTTTAGTACGTTTAGGTAGTCTTTCTGCCCAAGCTATTTATCAGGATAAACCCTTTATGCAGGAATACAGCATTAAATACTACCACCCAATAGCGGGTACTCCATTAAAGAGTGTGTGCGCCGACCGCAATGGGGTGGTCAAGATTCTCTCGGACGAAGGACTCGTGAAGCCCGATCATGGTCAGTTTCTTTATCCGGGTACAGTAGTACCCGAAACGCATTACCGTTTCATTAAGGATAAGAAACTAGTAGCAATGGATAGCTACCAACAGCAGTTTGTTTTCCTGAGCGACAAGGCAGTGTTTAGTGATGCCTGGGCGGGGTCTTTGTATCAGGAGCATGGTTTACCTAATGCTCGGATATTTGCCGGCGGCGATAACTTTTCGTTTCTGGTGTCGGATGGTAAAGGGTTGGTGCTTTTGGATAAGACTTCCATTCTATGGGAGGGTCAATCAGAGGATGAACTACTAAAAATACGATATCAGCCCGCTACAAAGCAATTTTGGCTGTTGGGTAAAGCGGGTCTTTACTCCTTTTCAACCGGCTCAAAACAGCTAACCAAAGTGCTATCGGGTACTAACTTTACCTCGTTTGATCTGGCGGGTAATTCAAATATAATCATTGGTACTACTCAGGGGTACCTCGATTGGTCATTGGCTACCAAAAAATCAACCACGCATACCAAGCTTCCGGCCCAAAATATTACGGCGGTTGAAGCAATTGAGGGTAAAGTATGGTTTGGCACAAGCGAAGGAGTTTTTGCGAGCCGCCCGGATGGTAAGTATGATTACTATAATGGAGAGCGATGGCTACCGGGAAATACGGTGGTAGATATTGCCAAAGGAAAAGGGAATGTTGTATTGCTATTAACGACGGCGGGCATGACCGAACTAGTCTTCAAATCCATGACCCTGCACGATAAGGCCGTATACTACGATGAGCAGGTGAGGCTCCGGCACATCCGCAATGGGTTTAATGCTTCTTTATCACACATGAAAGACGGTAACCTGGCTACGGGGTATCTTTCCGATTCCGACAATGATGGCTTATGGACTTCGATGTATCTGGCGGGCGAAATATTCAGGTACAAGGTAACCAAAGACCCCGAAGCACTCCAAAACTGCCGGGAGTCGCTGGATGGTATGGAGCGACTTTTTACCATCAACCCGGTTGCGGGGTTTCCGTCCCGATCCTTTGAACGCCGGGGTTATATTGACAAGCTGTCGGATCCTGATCGCTGGCAACATGCCCCCAATACTGAATGGGACTGGAAAGCTACTACCAGTAGTGATGAAGTAATCGGGCATATATTTGCCTACGGTGCCATGGCTGAACTTTTGGATGATCCCGACCTCAAAAAACGCGCGATTGCCTTGATCGACACCGTTATGGGGCATATCGTAGCCAACGATATGTACCTGATCGACTATAACGGAAAGCCTACGCTCTGGGGAAAGTGGAATCCGGCTTACGTCAATAACTTCCCCACCGATGTGGGTGACCGGAAGCTGAACTCCTCCAATATCGTGGCTATGCTCCAAACAGCCTACCATTTTACAAAGAAAGAGAAGTACAAGAAAAAGGCTTTTGAGCTCATGCAGCAACATGGCTACTACGAAAATCTCATGCGGCCCATGAAGCAAATTGGGGTAGCCCCCGATGGGGCAGATAATTACAGCAAAATGCTTTCGGAAGGTTGGAATCATTCCGACGACGAAATGTATTTTGTGGGTTATTGGGGGCTGTACCGTTATGCGTTTAATGATACCTTAAAGGCTGGCTACAAGAAGGCGATCCTTGATCACTGGCAAGCCGAAAGACCCGAGAAGGAAGGTGCCTGGAATATCTTCACCGCCCTCACTGGGGCGAAACAATTTGATTTGCCCGAGGCGGTGTGGTACTTGAAAGAGTACCCACTGGATCTGATCACCTGGACCGTGATGAACAGTCATCGGAAAGATATCGAATTGGTAAAGCCTAACTTCCGTAATCAGACTATGACCGAAGTCCTACCTCCCGACGAACGCCCCATTCAACGTCACAACGGAAATACTTTCACGCTCGACCGAATCGGAAACAGTGGTGGCTCCGAGTACAGCGCCGGGGATATCTGGTTGCTGCCCTACTGGATGGGCCGGTACCTTGGCGTAATCAGCGCACCCATGAAATAGTCTCTTATTGAAATAAATCCCGCATCTTCGGAGGAATTTGGCTGTATAGGCAAGCAATCACGGCTTCTAATTCCTCCGGAGGGGTATTATGATCGAAAGTAGGAGTTGTGAAGGTACCTTCGGTGGTTTCCAGGGTTAACGTAGCGTGAAGAGCAGCATCTACCTGATGCCTTTTGCTGGTTACTTTTATCTCATTCAGTTTAGGGATTGACAATTTCTCAACCTCCCTTACTATCTTTTTCCAATCATTTGGCTTTGTAGGTAGTTCTTGTTGATCATTATTGAATGAAATGGTCCGGTTTTTGTAGGTGACAATAATACTACGAAACGTTCCTCGCGTAGATTCGGTAAGTTTAATACTCAGAATTTCGGACGGTTTTGGACCCCAAAATGGAGCGATTTCCTCAAGCAATAGGAATGCCGAAAAAAGGGTACTAGTCACAATTACGACGATAAAAGAAGTATTTTTCAACAAAACGATAAAAATTTAGGGTTTACCAACTAAAAACGATGAAATATCCCCCAAAGTATTAAAGGGTTACTATCCACGGTGTAGTTCTTGGTTAAAATACAATCTGGTTGACTAGTTACAATAACTAAAATACAGATTGTATGAATTTAAGGATTATTTTGCTGTGCCTGGGCTGTATGTTTTTGGGGAGTGAGTTAGTAGCGCAGCAATTACCTCAGGGTAGTTTGTATTCAATGAATCCATTCGTGGTCAACCCTGCGATGACGGGTGCTTACGATTTTGGAGATTTTCGGATTAGCTACCGGAAGCAATGGCAAGGGCTGGATGGTGCCCCCGTTACCGGATTCGTCTCGGGGCACACGCCCGTTGCCTACGGTAATAAAGTACGCAAAGGCACTCAATCACCCCGTTATTCTGGCGGACCAACCTATCGTCCGGCTCCTCCCAGTGGCACTTTTCGCTGGGGTTTAGGAGGATTGTTTATGTATGACAAGACCGGACCGACCGAAAGAAATACATTGCAAATGACTGCTGCTGCCCATTTTTCTTTACCTGATCAATGGCAGCTTTCGCTTGGAGGTGGGGCGGGCGTACTGCAATATGTGGTCAATTTTAATGAAATAACAACTGCCACGGCCAATGATCCACTGATTCCTGATGGTAGAGTGTCTTTAGTAAAGCCCTATTTCTCGCTGGGTATGATGGTTCGTAAAGGAAATTTCTGGGGCGCAGCTTCGGTATTATCTCCCCGGCCAATCGACCTCGATTACGGTATTCCGAGCGGAACCGCCGACAACCGAATACTTCCACATTACTTCATTACTGCTTCATATCGCGTTGAATTATCCGAAGATTGGGCAGTTTTACCTCAGGTTTGGCTCAAAGGTATGAAGAAAGCCTCTAAGTCGGTGGATAGTCAGGTACGGGTTCAGTACTCCGACCGGATATGGGCGGGTGTTCATTACCGGGTTAAGGAGAGCATGGGTGCCCAGTTTGGGCTCGCTTTGCTGGCTAATACTACCGTCAGCTACGCCTACGAGTACCCGATCTCGGCAATCAGGTTAGTTTCTACGGGTAGTCATGAGATCATGGTAGGTATTCGTTTCAATAATCGTTCCGCGGTTTTTTGTCCGCCAATGGGTTGGTAACGATTAATTGATTCAATACAAAGAATGCCCCTTTTTGAGGGGCATTCTTTGTATAATTGCATTTAAAGCATAACCCACTGAAAGGCGAATGGATATTTCAATACTTATAATTGTACTCAGTTGTTCGGTACTGCTGTCGTATGGCTTCGACCTGATCAGCTCACGTACGAAGCTTCCTTCGGTGGTACTGTTATTGGCTACCGGTATGATCATCAAGCAGGTTACCAGTTATTTCAATATTACGATACCCTACGTAGAAGTTATCTTACCCACGCTGGGTACCATCGGTCTTATCCTGATTGTTTTGGAGGGAGGACTTGATCTTGAATTGAGTGGCGGAAAACATAAACTCATTGCCCGTACCTTCGTATCAGCCATTCTGGGGCTGGTTCTCAGTATGCTCGTTATTGCGGGTACATTCTATATATTACTCGGCGAGAAATTCTATAACGCCATGGTTACTGCCACCCCTTTTGCTATAATTAGTAGCGCTGTGGCTATCCCGAGTGTGCGTGGACTTGATACACGTCGACGAGAATATATGGTGTATGAATCTTCCCTTTCGGATATTCTCGGGTTGATGCTCTTTAATATTCTGGTTATTCCTAGCGGTTCCGGTTGGGAGTCAGCGGCACAGTTTTTTAAGAGTACGGTTCTTATCGTCATCATTTCGATCATCTGTTGTTTTGTACTGCTCTATCTCATCAGCCGGATTAATCACCACGTTAAGTACCTCCCTATTATTTCGGCCCTCTTTATAGTTTATGCCGTTGGTAAAATATATCACCTTTCGTCATTGCTCGCTATTTTGGTGTTTGGGTTATTCCTTAATAATACCGAACTCTTCGTACGCGGGCGGCTCAACGATTTCTTTAAGAATGATCTCTTCGAAAAAGAACTGGAACAATTCAAGAAACTGACGGCCGAAAGTGCCTTCATTATTCGTACTTTCTTTTTCCTTATTTTTGGGTACTCTACTAATATTTCGGCACTGGCTGATATTGATGCCTGGATCGTAAGCGGGTTGATTCTACTTGCCATTTTAGGTACGCGGTACCTGACCCTAAAAACTACTTTCAAGGGGAATCTTAGCCCACTGCTTTACATAGCGCCCCGTGGGTTGATTACTGTGCTGCTGTTCCTTTCTATTCCTCCTCAGTATCTGGTAAAAGGATTCCGGGAAGGGATTTTGATGATCACGGTCATTCTCACGGCCCTCACGATGATGGTAGCCGTAATGACGTACAAGAAGCCGATTGAAGAAGAAGAAGAGCACGAGCAAAAGCTAGATGTATCGTAGAAACGCCCAAAAGGGACGATGGAGTAAGTAGCCGGGATCGGCTTCATTTTGGTAGGCTTCACGTTCAAAACTAATGGCCCGGTAAGCGGCGTAGGATTTTTGACCCGAAAAGTAACGGATCAGGTATTCGGTCAAGTACCACAAATAGAATAAAATAAAGCCCATTTCCAGCTGTTGCTGCAAATGGATAACCTCGTGGTTGAGGAGTTGCCGGGAAGGTTTTTTGTGCCTGGTAAGTACAAATGGGAAAAGTGCCATTCCCTCAACCCACAAAAAAGAAATACGAATAATGATGCCTTTAAAAACCATTTTGAATTTTTCGGGGTTGAATTCAGAGTGCCTAGTCCACGTCCTACCCAAGTAAAGCTCTTAAATTTTACTCCCGATATCTATTATTTTTCAAACTTTTTTTACAAAATTATGCTTACTACAATTATCATTATTTTTGTTGTCGGATACCTTGCCATTGCCCTCGAAGAACCCCTCAGATTAAATAAAACTGCTTCTGCTCTTATTACTGGCGTACTTTGTTGGACTGCCTATGTAATGTATAGTTCAGATACAGAATTTGTGGTAGAGGAGCTGTCGCATCACTTAGGGTCTATTTCTGAAATTCTTTTCTTTTTACTAGGAGCAATGACTATTGTGGAGCTCATTGATGCCCACGAAGGTTTTGCCATTATTACCGAAAGAATTAAAACCAGAAACCCGGTTTCCTTACTCTGGATTATTTGTATTCTAACGTTCTTCCTTTCTGCCTTGCTTGATAACCTTACTACCTCCATTGTAATGGTATCATTACTCCGTAAAATTATGCCGGAAGGCGAGCAACGAAAACTCATGGCTGGTATGATCATTATTGCCGCTAACTCAGGCGGCGCTTGGTCGCCGATTGGAGACGTTTCAACTACTATGCTCTGGATTGGCGGGCAGGTAACCACCACCGCCATTATTACCCGTTTGATCGTACCAAGTATGGTATCGTTGGCGGTACCTCTTTTGTACATGACTTTTGCCATGAAAAGCAGCCTGCAGGCAGTGCCCATTGCCACGGGTGCGGCGGCGGCCCCTAGTTTTGATAGCGAAAATGGCGTTTCCCGTGGACAAGGTCGTTTAATGCTATTTGCCGGCGTGATGGGACTACTTTTTGTGCCTGCCTTTAAAACAGTAACTCACCTACCTCCCTACATGGGTATGCTACTTTCACTAGGCGTGCTTTGGGTGATCTCTGAAATTATTCACAAAGATAAAGACGAAGAAGACCGTCTGCCTTATACACCTGCGTACGCCCTCAGCAAAATTGACGTACCTAGTATTCTCTTTTTCTTAGGGATACTGGCGGCAGTGGGGGTTCTGGAATCAACCTATGTGCTGAGCGATCTGGCGGGTAAGCTTGACAGCGCCATCGGAAACCAGGATATCATCGTGATCGTCATTGGTATTGTTTCAGCCATTGTAGATAACGTACCGATCGTAGCGGCTGCCATGGGTATGTATGACTTGGAGATGTACCCAACCGATCACCGTTTGTGGGAATTCATGGCTTACTGCGCAGGAACGGGAGGTAGTATGCTTGTAATTGGATCAGCAGCGGGTGTTGCCGTTATGGGAATTGAAAAGCTTGATTTTATCTGGTACTTAAAGCGAATTGCACTGTTAGCACTATTGGGATACGCCGCCGGAGCCATTACTTATCTGGTAATGTTTCAGTAGCCTTTCAGCCGAAAACTACGATTAGGAAGCCCCCGACAAATTGTTTGAGAGTGGCTGTATCATTGTTTTGGTAATTTGTCTAATTTCGAGGTATTATTAAGCTCTCTACAATTAGATAAACTATGAAAATGAACTACGGAACCATCCTTGGACTTTGCCTGGGGCTTTTATCTATTCAGCCGGTATTGGCCCAGGACCTTACGGACGCGACAGGCATTGTTGAAAAATATCTTACTGCGGTGGGTGGCCGAGAAAAACTACAAGGTTTGAAGGATGTTACCATGAGCATGACGGCTGATATCCAGGGCCGTACCATGGAGATGGAAACCAAGCTTAAAATGCCCAACAAGTATAAGCAGGTTAGTTACATGATGGGAACCGAAGCCGGAGGCACCACTTATGACGGCACTACCCTAAGCCGGTCAATGCGGGGACAGCAAACTACCAAAGAAGGTAAGGAAGCATTTCAGGAATTTTTGCAAAATCACCCCTTTCCTGAGCTATACTACGATACCCTCAACATCGAAAAGAAGTTGGCAGGAATCGAGAAGATTGAAGATCGGGATACCTATAAAGTAGATTACACCGCGAACGGAACCACTTGGTCAGACTTCTTTGACAAGGAAAGTGGACTTAAAGTGCAGCGAAGGGCTATGAACGATACCCCTCGTGGGAAATCGGAAGTAGTGGTGAAGTTTGGTGATTATAAAGAGGTAAATGGTATCAAGTTCCCATTCTCACGTACCCAGAAGTTTGGACAGTTTGAGATGGTAATGGAAACTCAATCGGTGAAGATCAATAAAGGGATCGACGATAAGCAGTTTAGAGTAAAATAAGGAAGCTTGGTATTCTGGTTATCTGAATCAACAAAGAACACCGCTCGTATTTCCGGGCGGCGTTCTTTATTTGGCGAATGAATGAAGAGGTTATCCGCGGCTGATGTCAAGTACTTCAAATTCAACAACTCCGGCCGGAATCGTGATCTGAGCTATTTCGCCTATTTTTTTACCAAGCAAGCCTTTACCGATGGGTGAACTTACCGATATTCTACCGGTTTTCAGGTCTGCTTCTTCCTCCGAAACAAGGGTGTAGCTTATGATGACGCCATTCTTCTTGTTTTTAATTTTAACGGTAGATAGCACCGCTACGAGTGAAGTATCAATGGATGATTCATCTAATATGCGAGCATTAGATAACACTTCTTCCAGCTTTGAAATCTTCATTTCGTGTAGTCCTTGTGCATCTTTGGCGGCGTCATACTCGGCGTTTTCGCTAAGATCTCCTTTATCGCGGGCTTCCGCAATTTGACGGGCAATTTCAGTCCGGCCTCTTGTTTTCATTTCATTCAGCTCATTCTTAAGCCTGTTTAAGCCTTCTTCAGTGTAGTATGAAATCTTTGCCATGGGTCAGATATTCGTTTAATTTAATTGTATTTAATAGCGTAAGGCTCTGCCTGTAAAACAAAAAAGAACGGCGTGCCGACCGTTCAATATGAGAATAAAAAATCACTCGTTGGAGTGATTTTTAGGTCCCTTCGGTTCGGAAGCCGTATCGAAAAAAATGTTTCATAGTCCAGTGTACAAAAGCAAAATTAGCAATATTTGCATACGCTAACAAGAGTACGCAGGAAAAACAATCGAAAAAAATGAACAAGCAATTACGGATTATTTTCATGGGAACGCCAGAGTTCGCGGTTTCTGCTCTAAAAATTTTAGTGGAGCATAAGTGCGAGGTAGTAGCCGTCATTACGGCCCCCGATAAGCCCTCCGGTAGAGGACTGAAAGTGACTCAATCGCCAGTGAAAGAGTACGCGGTAGCCCAGAACATACCGGTGCTTCAACCCGAGAAATTGAAGAATCCAGAATTTCTGAAAATGCTTCGTTCTTACGAGGCCGATCTTCAAGTAGTGGTAGCGTTCAGAATGCTACCCGAAGTAGTTTGGGATATGCCCCGACTAGGTACGTTTAACTTACATGCTTCACTGTTGCCGCAGTACCGGGGAGCTGCGCCAATCAACTGGGCGATCATGAATGGTGAAAAAGTTACGGGAGCCACCACTTTTTTTATCGAAAAGGAGATAGATACTGGGAAAATTATTTTTCAGGAAAAAGAATCAATTACCGAAGACGATACGGCAGGGTCTTTGTACGAACGTTTAATGCACTTGGGGGCTAGACTTGTACTAAAAACCGTCGAGGCAATTACCGAAGGATCCTATCCGCAGATTGCACAATCGCAGGAGGAGGTTATTAAGCAAGCCCCTAAATTATTCAAAGAAAACTGTGAGATTGACTGGTACCAACCCGCGGCTGATGTCCGAAACTTTGTGCGTGGGTTATCACCCTACCCCGCTGCCTGGACCACCTTGAATGGTTTGACTTGTAAACTCTTTGAGGTTTCAGTTCTAGATAATACTCCCGAATTCTCCGCATCAGAAAATGTACAGCCGGGTGATTTCTATACTGATCACAAAAAAGAACTGTATTTCCGCGCTGCCGATGGCTGGGTATCCATCCTAGATATTCAGCTGGAAGGGAAACGTAGGATGAAAATCGCAGATTTACTGCGTGGACTACGACTTTCCTAATAACTGTTTTTTCTTTGTGGAAGAAAAGTTGAACAAAAAGTACCTTGCTTTGCTTCTTGTAACAAGTATAGACTTAGGTGTTATTTAATTATTTAATTTTTTTATAAATGCTTGTTTGCCTTCTCGTTGCGGTATCTAAAAATGGTGTTATTGGGCGAAACAACGAGTTGTTATGGCGACTACCTAATGATCTGAAACGATTTAAGACCCTTACCATGGGATACCCGATGATCATGGGCCGCAAAACGTTTGAATCCATCGGTAAGCCATTGCCGGGAAGAACATCCATCGTAATTACCAGATCAACCGACTACTCTGCTGCCGGAATACGCGTAGGTACCTCATTGAGTCATGCCTTAGACATTGCTAGAGAAGAGGGAAAAGAAAATGTGTTCATCGTAGGCGGAGGTGAAATCTACACGCAAGCTTTGGAGGGTGGGGTAGTGGATAAGATATACCTTACCCGTATTTGTGCCGATGCAGAAGGGGATACCTTTTTTGAAATCCCGGATACATCTGATTGGACTATTGTGAATGAAGAATTCCACCCAGCTGATGAAAAACACCCGGAGGGATTTATTTTCGTTGACCTGGTGGCCAACAAAACCCTTCAATTGCAGTAAACAATTGATATTAATTAAACAGAATGGAAGTAATAAGTGCGCCCTCTTTAATAAAAACATTACGTCTTGAATTAGAAACACCGGTAATCGATGATCGACCGGTCTATGTCTCCGGTAATTTTTGTGAATGGTACCCTGATTTGAAAACCTTCGAAATGGAGCAAATTGGTCAAGGACACTATAAATATGAATTTCCGGCTGATGTGGTACTTCCGGAAGTTGTTGAATACAAATACACGCGCGGTGGTTGGGATCAAGTAGAGTTGGATAGTAACGGTAGAGCACCATTAAACAGAATCGCCAAGAAGGATAAGGTCCCGATGAAGGACTTTGTGCCGCATTGGCGCCGAAACGGTGTATCTTTTGATACTGACTTTATGCCAATTGTGGAGTTCGTGTCCGAAAATTTTGAGATACCTCAGCTGAATACAACCCGTAAAATATACGTTCTGCTACCGCATAACTACCACGAACAGCCGAATCGTCATTATCCGGTATTATATATGACTGATGCCCAAAATCTATTTGGAATTGGGTCACCCTTCGGGAATTGGAGCATTGATCGGAAGTTAGCGGTACTTGCATCCCGAGAGCGCGGAGATGTGATTATTGTGGCTATCGACCACGGCGGTACGGAGCGGATAAAGGAGTTTTCGCCTTATAATAGTTCGCAGAATGGACAAGGCAAAGGCCGTGATTTCCTCCGATTCATGACTACTACCCTGAAGCTTGCAATAGATGAGAAATATCGTACGCTATCGCATCGTAAATATACGGGAATAGGAGGTAGTTCCTTGGGCGGTCTGTTAGCAGCCTATGCTGGTCTGATGCATCCCGATGTATTTGGCCGTTACATGGTCTTTTCACCTTCGCTCTGGATTTCACCAAGAATCTATTTTGATGCAGCACATTTCTTTGAGCCGTTAGATACGCGTATGTACCTCTACGGTGGTAGGCGAGAGGGCTCTAATATGGTTAAAAACCTGGAAATTTTTTACGGAACTCTTGAAAAGCAGGGCTACGGCTACGACCGCGTGAAACTGCATTTGGAGATCAATCCTTTTGGTCAGCATCGGGAAGAGCAATGGGGGGACCAATTTCCCAAGGCATTGGAATGGCTTTTTTACTAGAAAACAAAAGAGCGGTTAGGTTTCTTGAAACCTAACCGCTCTTTTGTTTATGTTTTATACTGATCATAGAATAAATTGACTTAGATCGCGATTATTGACGAGTTTCGATAGTTTCTCTTCCACCATCTCTTTGGTCACCACTACATGGGCATTTGGCCCGATTACATCAGGAATATCAAACATAAAGTCATTGAGTAGCGAGCTCATTACCGTTTGGAGTCGCCGGGCGCCGATATTTTCTACTTCACTATTGACCTCAAAAGCTATTCTGGCGATTTCGCGAATGGCGTCATCCTGAAACTGCAAGTCTACCTGCTCTGACTTCATCATTGCCTCGTATTGCTTGGTGAGAGCATTTTTGGGCTCCTTCAAAATCTGATAGAAATCATCTTGGGTGAGGCTGTTGAGTTCAACCCGGATTGGAAAGCGGCCTTGTAATTCAGGAATCAAGTCAGAAGGCTTAGCTACGTGAAACGCACCGGCCGCAATGAATAAGATGTGATCGGTGTTGATGATACCGTGCTTGGTATTTACCGCACTACCTTCCACGATGGGTAGAAGATCGCGCTGCACTCCTTCGCGGCTTACGTCTGGCCCGCCACCCCCGCCTGATCGGCTGGAAGCTACTTTATCAATTTCGTCAATAAATATGATACCAAGATTTTCGGCTTTTTGAATAGCCTCCGCCTTTACCTCATCCATGTCGATCAGCTTGGCTGCCTCCTCTTCTAACAGGAGTTGCTTGGCCTCGGCAACGGTTACCTTCCGCTTTTTACCGCGCCGTGGCATCATGTTGCCAATCATTTCCTGAATATTCATCATGGATACGTCGTCCATGCCGCCGCCAATCATGCCAATATTAGGAGAGGAGTTTTGGTGGATTTCGATTTCAATTTTCCTTGCGTCCAGCTCTCCATTCCGAATTTTTTCGCGGAAGCGCTCCCGGGTACGCTGGTTTAATTCCTGATCATTTGTCGGTATCCCATCCGCAGATTCTTTATTTGCAGAATAGTCAGTACCGGCCATAGAGTGCATCGGAGGAATCAGAATATCCAGAATCAGGTCTTCCACCAGTTGCTCAGCCTTGATCTTGACCGTTTCTTTCTTTTGGATTTTTACCATGGCTACCGCTTGCTCGACCAGATCACGCACCATGCTCTCCACGTCGCGGCCAACGTACCCTACTTCGGTAAACTTGGAGGCTTCCACTTTGATAAAGGGAGCATCCGCGATTTTAGCAAGTCGTCGGGCAATTTCGGTTTTACCAACTCCGGTAGCACCAATCAGGAGAATGTTATTGGGAATGATATCGCGTTGTATGTCTTCGGAGCTATTCATGCGACGCCAGCGGTTTCTCAACGCAATGGCAACGTTTCTTTTGGCGTCGTGTTGCCCGATAATATATTCGTCTAGTTCGGCTACAATTTGCCGGGGGGTTAGTCTATCTAAGTGTTCGGTCATTTGTTGGTTTTAAATTGGGTTTATTCAACTACAAACTTCAACATAAAAAAAGACATTCCCGTTTGAAAAAACACCTTGAATTTTAGAGAGAATAGTTAGTGCTAAGGGTGCTACTGGCAATTCCGGGGCCGTATTGGGTTCGCCCATAGCTAATTTCAAACTTCTTAACCTGCAGCCAGGCACCGAACGAAAGGCCTTCTGTTCCGTTCGTAGTTTGTAGGCGTAGTTCCTGCCTTCGCAGGTGATCGTAGCCTAGCATAACTCTGAATTGTCGATGAATCAGAATTTCGGCACCCAGGGTAAGGTGCCGAAAAAGCTTTTCCTGAATGGGTATTTTCCGGGGAATCCGATTGCCGTTGGCGTCGAAGTCAAAAAATAAGGCTGGGTCGTTGTAGACCATATCGAACGAATTAAGGTGATGCGCGGTAATGGAAAACCTCAGTGGCATATATTCGGGTTTAAAAGTGACCCCAGCCCGGAGGTCAAAAGGTAGCGGTGGTGCCTCACCACCGGCGTAGTTTTGGCGTAAAAACCCAAGATTTTTTACCACAAACCCAGCGGTAAGGTCTTGGTCGGGATGCCTGAAGCTAGCTCCCCAATCCAACGCCAGGCCCCGCAGTTGGTAGCTTTCCAGCATAGAGCCTACCATTTTCAGGGAGCCACCGATGGTAATATTTTGGATCGTATTACCGTAGCCAATGGAAATAGCGTAGTCAGCCGCTTTGAATTGTCCCAGGGTATTGCCCAGATCGTCGGTTTGGGTAAGGGTACCGTAGTCAAAATACTGTATACCGCCTCCCCATACACCCTTTACTTTCTTGAATTGACGGGTGTAGGCTACGTTGAGAAAACGAGTAGCAGCCAGGTAAGGCATCAAAGAAATCGCCAGGTTCCGAGACTTAGTGGTATCCAGTAAAGCGGGGTTTTGTAGAAATAGAGTGGCCTCTTTACCGGATAGACTTATATGACGAGCTCCAAGTGCGGCACTGCGGGCATCAGCGGGAAGTTGCAAAAAGGTAAGTCCCGTGCGGCCACCGGTTGGCTGCGCGCTACCCAAACTACTTTGTAGCACGAAGAGTAGAACTAATGTCCTCGAAAATTGTAAAAGCCGTGTCATGCTGAATGTTGCAATAATGTACCGATTCCGTAAATTGCCCTTCTATTTGTAGAATTATGAATGGTAAAAGTACAACGAAATAGGAAATCGTTGGGGAAGTACACCGATTATTACTTTTGCTTCACTATTCATCTTACATCAGGAATCACTTCTAACAATCATAACAAACCAATTTAAATAGGAGCATGGAGTCAGTAAGCCCAACGTCGGAGAGAACCCAAGTATTGGATGAAAAGAATGCAGAAGCCTTGCTGGGAGGTGGTGAAAAAAGAATTGAGGCACAACACAAAAAAGGCAAGCTAACCGCTCGCGAGCGCGTCGAACTTCTGCTTGATGAGGGCTCATTTGAAGAAATAGGAAAGTTTGTGATGCACCGTAGTAAAGACTTCGGACTAGATAAAGAATATTACCTGGGCGATGGCGTGGTAACCGGATATGGTACCGTGGCTGGGCGACTTACCTATGTTTTTGCGCAGGATTTTACGGTTTTTGGGGGATCTCTATCCGAAACCCACGCTGAGAAAATCTGTAAGATACTGGACCTTGCCATGAAAAACGGCGCTCCGGTGATTGGGTTAAATGATTCGGGAGGAGCCCGAATTCAAGAAGGAGTGCTATCCTTGGCCGGATACGCCGATATATTCTATAAAAATACACTTGCCTCCGGGGTAATACCTCAGATTTCGGCGGTGATGGGACCCTGTGCCGGGGGAGCAGTTTACTCGCCGGCCATTACCGACTTCATCATGATGGTAGAAAATACCAGTTACATGTTTGTGACGGGGCCGAACGTGGTCAAAACCGTTACCCACGAAGATGTTACTTCCGAAGAACTTGGAGGAGCGATGACCCACGCCACTAAGTCCGGAGTTACGCATTTTGTGGCAGCTAATGAGGTACAATGCATTGAATACCTTAAAAAACTACTTAGCTATGTACCGCAGAATTGTGAAGACGAAGTGCCTCGTTTACCTTACCAAATCGGAAATGAAGTACGCCCAAAGCTTAATTCGATCATACCCGATAACCCCAATCAACCCTATGATATCCGGGAGGTAATTGAGGAGGTAGTCGACGTGAACAGTTTTTTTGAAGTACACAAACTTTTTGCCGAGAACATCGTGGTAGGGTTTGCCCGAATCGCGGGGCGAAGTATTGGTATTGTGGCCAACCAACCGGCCGTTTTGGCGGGGGTTTTGGACATTAATGCCAGTCAAAAGGCCGCCAGGTTCGTGCGTTTCTGCGACAGTTTTAATATTCCCTTACTAGTGCTGGAAGACGTTCCCGGCTTCTTACCCGGTACGGATCAGGAATGGAACGCTATTATTACTAATGGTGCTAAGTTATTGTATGCTTTCTGCGAAGCTACCGTCCCCCGCATTACGGTCATTACCCGCAAAGCCTACGGAGGAGCCTATGACGTAATGAACTCAAAGCACATCGGTGCGGATATGAACTACGCTTGGCCTACCGCCGAAATTGCCGTGATGGGGGCAAGTGGTGCGGCCGAAATTATTTTCAAACGAGAAATCGCCGAGGCCGAAGACCCACAGGCGAAGTTGCAGGAAAAGGTAGCGGAGTACACCGAAAAGTTTGCGAACCCTTACCGGGCTGCCCATCGGGGCTACGTAGACGAAGTGATTTATCCCGAAAATACCCGCGAAAAACTAATTCGTGCTTTTGGTATGCTGGAAAATAAAGTAGCTACCTTACCCAAGAAAAAACACGGAAACATTCCGCTCTAAGAACGGGTACCACTACTTTAATCGAAATATATAACAGAGCTATTTAGATGATGACCGAAAAACAGAAACGTTTTGGAGAGTTATACCCTGATGCATTTTTTTTAAGCAAAGAGGAGCCAGAACAACTAGCTGATTTTTTAAGAACAAGTAAGTGGATAGCTACGGATGAGCAGGTACTCCTGATCGAGAAGCCGGGCGAAGGTAACATGAACTACGTATTGAGAGTACGCACCGACCGACAGTCATTCATCGTGAAGCAGTCGCGGCCTTGGGTGGAGAAATACCCTCAGATTGATGCCCCCATTGAGCGGATCATGGTAGAGGCTCAATTCTATGATACTTTATCGGAGGATCCAGCCCTAAAGGCTTTCATTCCTTTCCTGAAAGGTTTTAAGGCACATGACTATTTGATGGCGGTCGAAGACTTGGGTGATGCCTCGGATTTTACTACGATCTACCAAAAAAATGAGGAAATCAAATCAGCGGAGTTAGCAGAACTAATGCAATTTATTTCTGCCCTGCACCGCATTGATGTCCGTGAGTTCCGTGAGCCATTTCCGGCCAATCAGGAGTTGAAAGAGCTCAATGCTGAGCATATTTTTGAGTATCCTTACTTGGTCAACGGGTTTGACCTGGATACCATTCAGGAGGGGTTACAGGCTTTGTCGATGCTCTATAAAAGGAATGAAGTACTGAAAGAAAAAATAAAGGCATTGTGTGAAGTGTACCTTGGAAATGGAGATGTGCTTATTCATGGCGATTACTATCCGGGAAGTTGGCTCAGAACCGCGAAAGGTACCAAAGTCATTGATCCGGAGTTTGCCTACGTTGGTAATGCCGAGCTCGACCTTGCGGTGATGGTAGCTCATCTTATCATGGCCCAAACCGATAATTCATTGATTTTGGAAGGGTTGCAGAATTATGCTCTCCCCGCTCATTTCAACCATTCCCTTTTTGCTGGCTTTTGTGGAGCCGAAATCCTTCGCCGAATTATTGGTTTGGCTCAGTTGCCGTTAGACCTTTCTCTTGCCGACAAGGCTGAATTACTTCGTTGGGCGGCCAACTCAGTGATGGAACCAGCGATAAATAAATACTTGCAAAAAAATAAAACCAAAATATTGAAACCGGATTGATAGATCATGATGCTGTATTTAAAGAAAGGAAGGAAGTTGAAAGCTGGTGTTATAGTATTGCTGTTGGTCGGGATGTTACTACCAAAGAGTTTTGCCCAAACTGCTCCCGCACTTTCAAAAAAAGAATACTACAATAAAGTACTTGGTTTGTTGGTGGGGTCGGCCATTGGTGACGCTATGGGAGCCCCCACCGAAATGTGGCAACGGCGGGATATCGAAATTGAGTACGGGAGAGTTATAAAGCTGGATTCGATGGTGAGAGCTCCGTCACCCGAAGGTACCTGGAAATATAATTTGCCCGCTGGAGGTACCACCGACGATACCCGCTGGAAGAAACTGGCCGTGGAATATGGGCTAAGCCAAAAGGGTACAGAGCTTGATCCTAAGGCCTTTGCGGTCCATATCATACAGCAATATCAGGCAGACATCAAAAAAATTAAAAGTACCGAAGGCCTGGACCCCGAACCGTACGAAGAAGGTCTGATGCGGATGGGGTGGTTACAGGAGTGGGTGAAGGTAGCCAAGCCGTTTCAGGAAAACGATATGAAAGGCTACATGGATGCTATGGGGAAGTTTTATGGCGGCGAAATGACCTGCGCTGGTATGCTGTATTCCCCGATCATTGGAGCTTTGGTTCCGGCTGATCCGGAGTTGGCTTATACCCAAGGGTATGAGTTGGCATTCTTCGATATTGGTTACGCCCGTGATCTTACCGCCTTAGTAGCGGCCATGACATCCGCCGGATTTGACCCCAAGGCAACCCCCGAATCAGTCATGGATGTAGTCCGGAGGGTTGATCCTAGGGGATACTATAAAAGCAGATTGGTGGGCCGGCGGGCCTATGCTTTTTATCTTTCGGCCAAAAATATTGCTTATGATTTTCATAAAGCAAAGCCAGAAGATGTACCAGAAGGCTTTAAAGTACCGGCGGCGTGGTCGGCACTTTCTCCCTTAGAATATTACCGGGTTAAAACAGCCTATGAGGCATTGGATAAAATGAATGAGGACCTTCCCTTTCATTCTGCCGAAATACTGCTCATTGCCCAAACCGCGATGCTTTGTCACGATTTTGATTTTGAAGAAAGTATGGCCTTTATCATTAATTACGGCCGGGACAATGACACCGTAGGTGCGGTGGCGGGTGCTATTATGGGGGCGTATCTTGGAGCCGACCGGTTACCCACCAAGCAATCGCGGCAAGTGCTAGAAGTTACCAGGAGTCAATTGGGTATAGATCTAGAAAAATTAGCCCAGCAACTGACGGATAAAAAGTATTAGGAGAATTTAGATTGTGAATCATTCTTGTATTCTTAAAACCAAATCATAATTTGTAAAGTTGATAGACAAACGTTTATCTATTTCCGTTCCTATACGTAAGTCATGAAATTATCCAGTAGTTATTTTTACAATATTCTTTTAGTCTTACTCTGCTTAGGTAATACCGCATCATTTGCCCAGAAACAAGGGTTAATATTGGGTTCGGTGACAGATAGTAAAACACGCGAGTCTTTGGTGGGTGTCACGATTCAGGTAGACGGTATATCGTTTGGCACCACCACCGATGTGGAAGGTAAATATAGACTAGAGCTCCCCACCGGAAGCTACAACATCAAGGCTACTTTTATCGGGTATAGTCCCCTTACCAAATTCAATGTAGTACTTACTTCGGGTAATGCCCAGCAGATCAATTTTGATTTGCTGGAACAAACTATACAGCTGGAAGCAGCCACCGTTGTATTCAACCGTTCTATCTCGGTCGCTACTACCGAAACTCCCAACTCAGTACAAAAACTTACGACCGAAGAAATTAAGAATAATCCCGGAGGGAATTTCGATATTTCTCGGGTAATCCAGGTCTTGCCAGGAGTAGGAGGTACCGCCGGGTCGGTGGGTGGTTTCCGAAACGACCTCGTGATTCGGGGAGGAGGGCCAAATGAAAACGTTTACTACCTCGATGGAATAGAAATACCCGTAATTAATCACTTTGCTACCCAAGGAAGCTCCGGTGGGCCAACGGGAATTTTGAACGTATCCTTTATTGAAGACGCCACGTTGAGTTCCAGTAGTTTTAGTGCCCGCTATGATAATGCATTATCGTCGGTATTGCAATTCAAGCAACGGTCCGGAAATCCCGATCGCTTTCAGGGTAATGTTCGGGTAAGCTCCACGGAGATTGCCGGAACAGTTGAGGGGCCGATTACAGAAAAAACCACCTACTTGGCTTCCGTAAGGCGTTCTTATTTACAGCTTTTATTTCAGCTCATCGACTTGCCAATCCGGCCTAACTATTGGGATTTTCAGTATAAGGTAACCTCAAAACTAAACAAGAAAACTACGCTGACGGCCATTGGAGTCGGAGCAATTGACGAGTTTTCGTTTGCCGTACCTCAGGAGTCATCCCCCGAAAAAGAGTACATACTACGATCGAACCCAAACATTAACCAATGGAACTATACCGTTGGCTTTTCGTTACAGCGCCTGCTTGAAAACGGCTACATGAATATTGCGGCTAGTCGGAATATGTTTGACAACCGCCTTGATAAATTTGAGGATAACCAGAATGGGAACGAAGCTGCCCGAACGCTGAGGAGTCAATCGCAGGAGATAGAAAATAAACTCAGAATTGACGTCAATAAGTTTGTGGGTCCGTGGGAATGGAGTTACGGAGGGGTACTGCAATACGTGAAGTATAACAACGATTTTTTTAACGTACTACGTCGGCAGATTTCAAATGATCAGGGGCAGGTCGTTCAACCTGGGTTGACCATTCAGTTTGACACGGCGCTTGACTTTTTCAAATACGGCGCATTCGTGCAGGTGAATCGTAAGTTGGCCGAAAATCGCCTTAATATTTCAGCTGGTTTACGGACCGATATGAATTCATTCACAACCACCGGAAATAAATCATTCAAAACCCTAAGCCCTCGGGCATCGGTCAGCTACCAACTAACCGATAAATGGAGAATCAATGGATCTTTGGGTCGCTATTTTAAAATACCAATCTATACGGTACTGGGTTATCAGCAATCAAGCGGAGCTGGTCAGCCCGCGTTTGTCAACCGTTCGAACGAGTATATTCGTTCGGACCACGGGGTTATAGGAGTGGAGTTTATTCCTGCACCAAGTACCCGAATCACCATCGAAGGATTTGTGAAGCAATACGCCAACTACCCCGTTTCGGCGCGGGATGGTATCTCTTTGGCTAATCAGGGGGGTGACTTTGGTGCAATTGGAAATGAAACCGTCACGAGTATTGGAAATGGACGGAGTAGGGGAGTGGAATTTTTTATTCAGCAAAAACTGATTAATAACTTCTTTGGGGTACTGAGCTATACCCTATTTAAGTCGGAAT
>JBDNFP010000119.1:0-2333 GCA_041689775.1 Spirosomataceae bacterium | reverse complement strand
GAATTCGGGGTAGCCAAGGCACTCGACCAGTCGTTCCGTCCGGTGATATCTACATACAGAATATCCTTGTATTCAAGCTTCGCAATTCCATAAAGGCTATTGATGCGTTTGGTGGTGGCGTTCTGGAATACCTCCACGGGTGATGCCGCATTGGTAAGTTTAAATACTCCCGGCTGCGCGAGTGACAAGGCCTGGAACTGATCAAAGGAAGCCCGTTGATTCATGCGGTTTCCACCGGCGGAAATATCAACCGAAAAGTTTCCGAAAGTCTTACTATAATTCAGAAGGAAATCGGTGTTGACTTCCCGGAAAAATACTGAGTTCTCGGCGTAGGCTCCGTTCTTGAAACGATTACTACTATAAGCCCGACGAAACCGCCGATTTTCGGAGGAGTAATCCATACCGGAACGCACCATCAGTTGGAGATTATTCGTGAGGTCAGCGGAAACGGCAATATTTCCAATTAAACGGTCCCGGTTGAACGAGTTACGGTTTTCGTACAGCGTAAAGTAGGGGTTATCGAAATAGGTGTAGTTGTATGAATATTGCTGTACCCCTTCAAGGCCAGGCTGCCAGTATTGCTTCATGGGGTTAATATCGGTTTGTCGTCCCAACCACCCGCTAAGTGCATAGTTGATATTTTCAGAGCCGTACTTCGTGGCCGGGCGGTTGTCACTACTCGAATTGATGTAGTTTAACGAGGAGTTGACTTTGATGGGCTTGACGGGTTCAAATTGAAGGCGTGCCGCCAGCGTTTTCCGTTTCAGGTCCACACCCGGGATCGTTGACTGACTGTTGAGGTCGGTATAGGATAATCGATAATTACCCTTAGCGTAGCCTCCGGCAATGGAAAGATTATTGATGGTCGTATGACCTGTCTCATAAAAATTCTTGATGTTATCGGGGTGCGAAATAAACGGGGTGGGGGTAATAGGGGCTCCTCCGTGTACGTAAATGTCGCCACCGCGTACAGTACGGCCGTCGGGTTGTGTCACGGGGCTATCGTATTGCTGTATCAGCGTACCAGCATCAAGGCGCGGACCGTAGCTGTATGAGATGTTATCATTAATACCTGCACCCAAGCCGTTGACGTATTTAAACTGACCACTGTTTCCTTGTCCGTAAAGATTCTGGAATTGGGGAAGTTGGAACGGCCTTTCGGCGAAAAAGGTACTATTGTAGCTAATTCCCAGGCCTTTTTGATTGGCTCCGTCTTTGGTGGTGATCAGAATAACCCCGTTGGAAGCCCTTGCGCCGTACAATGCTGCTGCACCAGGACCCTTTAACACCGATACCGAGGCGATATCATCCGGGTTAACTTCCATTCCACCGTTCCCGAAGTCGATTTCCATAAAGCCATTGGCGTCATCGTTGACATTATTGACTATGGTGTTGTTATTAATTGGTATACCATCTACCACGAAAAGTGGATTATTATTGGTGAATGAAGACTCCCCGCGGATTGTGATTTTAGAGGAAGAACCTACGCCGCTAGAACCGGAATTAATGGTCACTCCGGCCACTTTACCGGTTAAGTTATCCAGGAAATTAGGTGCTTTTACGTCGTTTATTTGGCGTCCCTCTACTTTTTGAATAGAGTACCCTAGATTTTTGGAGTTGCGCTCTAAACCAAGGGCGGTCACTATAACCTCGTTTAGTGAAACCCCCTCCACCAGATTTATGACCAGGTTATTTTGACCCGTATAGGAGATCTCTTGTGAGCGGAAACCTACATAGGAAAAAACAATAAGGTCGTTTTTGCTTAATCCTGATACTTGGAAGTTACC
The DNA here is from genome assembly GCA_041689775.1 of Spirosomataceae bacterium. Lineage (GTDB taxonomy): Bacteria > Bacteroidota > Bacteroidia > Cytophagales > Spirosomataceae > JBDNFP01. The sequence goes on along the minus strand of JBDNFP010000119.1, from coordinate 546 downwards.
ATCCGCATCAGTGATGGTACCCGTTTGGGAATTTTTAACTAGGACACTCACTCCCTCAATGGGTTGTTCAGTGGTGCGATCTTTCACTTGTCCCGATAAACTCTGGCTGAAAGCATAAAGCTGTGATAGCAAAAGAAGAAAAGTAAGTACTGTTTGTTTCATGCAGTTCGATTGCAGGTGTTGAAAAATTCGGATTTATTAAAAATGTACGCTAAAGAACGTATTTCGGATGAAGCTACTTTTTGATTAATTTCTTGCTCGGTTCAAAATAGTCAAATCAAAAAGTGTGGAGTCATGTCATGTAAGAAGGACTCTTGGATGTGGGGAGGATGCTGGCGACTAATTAGAAAGTCCAGAATTAGCTGGCGGTATTAGGTGGATGTCTAAGTAAAAAATCTAACGTATATTGACTCGTCCTAAAAAAAGTTTACACTTATTACTTATTAATCCTGATTCAAATTTACACATTTTTTTTAATCCTAAATACTGTTTACTGTTATTAAACCCCTCTTTGTGGAGTGGAGCGTAGCGGAACAAAGAGGGGTT
>JBDNFP010000118.1:0-9080 GCA_041689775.1 Spirosomataceae bacterium | reverse complement strand
GTCGTGGGTCAGGTCGGTAAAATGGTCAGCCAGATTCGTGCAGGTGTAGTTGACTTGGCTCGAAAGAAGGTACTGGCAGTAAAGTTCGCGCGTTGTTTTCATCCCATAAGTTAATAAAATTTCAGTTTTGCGAAAGTCCTATATTATTTATTTGTCTTGATTTATCACTTCATACCCGTTTAAATACGTCGAATTGCAATTCATCGGCCCGCTTGTGGTGGTAAGCGAGCTCTTTTCTGCTGTCGGTCGTCATTGTCAGGTGCGACTATCCGGTCAAGTAGCCGGTCTACGGCCTTAGCCTGCAGGACGACCGCCTCCTTGCTTTCAAGAAGGCCATTTGAGCACCTTGTCTTGGCCTTGTGCCGCGCGTTAGTATTACACTTGGCGAAGTAGGACCACTAAAATCCATCACACTTATCATAATTGCTTTATCAATAACGGATTATAGTGGATTTACTGCGGTCACAAGACGTGAATATGGCACTTTTGCTGTTGCATTAAGTGCTTCATTATCTTTTATATTTTAGCGAAAAAATGCGTAAATTTTCTTCGGTAAGGAGCTTTTTTATCCTTTGTATTTATCACTTGAATTCAAGCATTTCAATTTCTAATTGGACAAATTTCCCCTTACAGCTTATTACTATTCCCTTCTCACAACTTTTTGCATTACTTCTGGAAGCTCATCAATCGCTTCCAGGAAAACTTCTTTCACATCAATCAATTCAAATATTTTTGAACTACCTATTTCTTTACCTTTATACGTTTTACTTTTTTGGGTAAGAGTTCCATCAGAAACCAGCATTGCGCTTTTATCATTATTCCAAACCTGAATATTTGCGTGTTCTGAAATATCCATCTGAGCTTTTATATTCCAGCCTCCTACTGAAAATACTCCTTCGCTACTTTGTTTTACCTGTTCAAAACTTCCATCCGGCTTTACCTAAATAATAGATAAGTAGCGCATCTTTGCTGTTTTTTCTTTCGACACCCCTTTGAAATGCCCCTGATTTTCAAAGACGACTGCTTCTCCTTATTCATCCACTTTATTGGTCCAGTTATCCACCGAAACTGAGAATTGGTCAGTCACCTGAAAATCTATTGGAGTTGAGGAGTAAAGTGATACCTGAGCCTTAGCCATTTCGTTCTCACCGACAATTATTTTCTTTTTACTATCAACCTTCAACCCTGTATCATTGTGAAGGAGCCAGCTCCATTGAGCTTTATGGTCTGCCTCTAATTCATCATAAATTATAATTATTGACGGGCGGAGTAATATATAATGTCGCCGAAAATATTTCATTCCGAAATCAATATCTTTACCTTCATCTGATCCTGAATATGCATTGGAAGCATCGCCAACCGAATATGAAATTTGTTTTCCATGTAGAAAACGGGGAATCCAGCCATATGCACCGGCATCAAATGGTTGTCCCTGTCCGTCGATTAAAATTGCATTGTGCCCCTGTGTGTGCTTATACCAACCCAAAAAATGTGGATCACCCATTCCCGGACGATATCCTGAATTATAAAAAAGTCTTTTACCTCCGTAAGCTATATTGAAAGAGTTCTGATCGGCATGGGTGTGTGCCAACGAACCGTATGGACTGCTACGCAATGACAACATTAAATCACTTTCTGGTTTTTGCAGAGAAGTATGCATGTATGCAACCCCCACATCTGGAAACTGTGCAGCCTGTGGAAGATCAAATACTTTTACAGGTTCAGGTAAATTCATTTTGTAGCCCCTTTGAATCCGATACCACCGAAATTCATCGTCATCAACAATACTCAACCCCAAACCTATTGCAACTTCATTTGCATACCAGGAAACATACGAATCATTATACATTCGAGCAGCTGCGTCAGCATAACCGGCATAATTTATTGTGGGTACGGAGTGCTTATTACCGTCGTTACAAAATCCATCGGCGATAGAGTTAGGTGGTATCGCATAAATCATCCAGCGCGGGTTATTTTTATACCATTCCGACCTCATAAAGTCAACACCTGATAAATCCTTAAACGTGGCTGTAACATCATACATGGTAAGTGTATTCATTCTAAAATATCCGGTTCCGTTGAACCATGCACCATCCTTCTCTGCCATTTTTGGTGATTGAGCAATCCAAAGTTCATAGATATATTCAAGCCATAGGTCGGCATCTGATGTTTCTCCAGCAAAAGCGAGCGAAGCCTGAAGTATCCGGTGAAGAATATGCTGCCACACGTGCATTGAAGAGGACCGACTTTCCACCTGACTTATCCAAAGTTTGTAAAACTGATTAGCCCGTACCGAAGCAGGCTTTATAATGAGGTCTTTTTCCAATTTTGTAAGTAAATCCCAAAACGTATCTACTCCAATAGCCATTCCAGTCATGATACCAGCATCACCAAAGTTGCTAGCATGCGATGGGCCGTTGGGGTCCCATTTGGAGATTTCCACCATCCATTTTTTCGCGGTTCGAAAATATTTTTCATCACCTGTTACAACATAAGCCTGCGATAATAAATTGAGTATGTTGTAAATATCCCAACCTGACCTTTTACTGGCAAGTAGGGCTATTTTGTCATTTTCAAAATCATTTTTACCACTAAATTTAGGAAGTGTAGACTTTTCTGATGGAGGAAGTTGATCCAAATATTTATCGGCTTCCTGAATTATCAATTGTGATTCTTTATGCCCCTTGGCTCTTATCCTAAGTTCACCCAAGTCTTGCTTTTTTGCTAGAACCCTTGGATGTGAAGAAGGAATTGCAGCTAGGATAGTTTTGATATCCGGAGTTTTAAATTTGGGTGTGGCGGGTGAGATAGCAAATGAATCCACTGGATTCCATTTCCCGTCATTGACTTTGTACTGCCAATACCACATTCCTTCATCCAACTGTTTATGAGGATTGAAAATGGCAAAAGGAATTCCTGCTTTTTCTATCAGATTTGTATTGAAATCTTTGGAAGAAAAAATCCGAATACCATAATTAGCTTTTTTCTTCGATGGCCATTCAAAACTAGGGGAATTAAATTCAGGTTCTTCGCCACCCGAAGGAGTTATCCAAATCCTAAGCTTGGGGTATATAACTTTTGGATCGGCTTTCTCTTCCTTTTCAATTTCTGAAACTTTGAAAGCCATCAGAACAAAAAGTGAAACGATAATAAATATAAGGTACTTCATAATTTATTTTTAATTCGTTAACCAAAGCTGATACTGTTGTTCCAATTCCTTTACCTTTTCGGGAAACCTTTCTACCAGGTTTACTTTCTCGCCCGGATCTACTTCCAAATTCACTAAAAACTGTTTTTTCGTAAAAACTGTTTTTGGTTGGCTGGTATCGTGTGGGTTTCCCAACAATTTCCATTTCCCTTTCCGAGCAACCCACATGTCCTTAAATGCCCAGCAATATCCATCGGCATGACTTGTTACAGCATTGGGGCTATTTATGATCGGCACAATACTTTTACCATCAAGATTCCTTATGTCCAGCCTAATGTTGCATAATTCTGCCAAAGTTGGCATCCAGTCCGTATTCACTGCAAACTGGTCACGAACTTCGCCAGAATTTATTTTCCCGGGCCAGCTAATTATTGCCGGAACCCTAATTCCGCCTTCAAATAAACAGGATTTTGCACCACGATAAATTCCTGCACTCCCCCCGCCAAAATGCGCTCGTTCTTCGGTTGAATAACCATTATCGGACTGAAAAATTATGATTGTATTATCACTTAATCCCAGTTCTGAAACTTTCTCTAATAGCAACCCAATTTTGTAGTCGAGGGTTGAAACAAACGCTGCATATAAATTCCTCGGATAAGTAACACCTTTCCCCTCGTAATATTCTAGCCATTTCGGATCTCCCTGATATGGATAGTGCGGCATATTTATGGCGAAATACATAAAAAAAGGCTTGCTCTTATTTTCCTCCATGTACTGTCCAGCTTCTTTAACCATGAGGTCGGGAAAATATTCGCCGGGGTAGAATACCTCTTTTCCATTGCGGTATAAGTCGTGCCGATTTGGCCCATTCCAATAATAAAAATGAGAGTAGTTATCGATACAACCTACTAAATGACCGAAGGTATAATCGAATCCCTGTGCATTAGGACTCATTTCTGGCTGATATCCCAAATGCCATTTACCGATATGAGCTGTTTTATAACCAGCACCTTTGAACATTTCTGCCATGGTGTATTTGTCACCTGGCAAGCCGGCGTTGCTTTGGGCATTTGCACCTGCGTTTCCAGGTACTCCTGCGCGTTGTGCAGTCAATCCTGTCAGCAATGATGCTCTTGACGGGGAACAAACGGGTGCAGCATAAAACTGAGTAAACATGATACCTTTTTTTGCCAGCCCGTCGATATTAGGCGTTACCAAATCTTTGGCACCATAACAATTTAAGTCAATTGCTCCTTGGTCATCTGAATAAATCACAATTACATTGGGCTTTTCCTGTGCATTTGCAAGCCTAAGTATTGTAAATAATAGGAATGATAATAAGTATTTTCCAAGGTTATCAAACTTCATATTTTTAATATTTAAATTATTTTTATTGTTTCTTTTTTCATTTCCATTTGAATTCTTTTCATCTGCATATCTATTTCCCAAGATAATTGCACTTCCAGAACCATAATGAGTACCGTCTATGGTTTTTGTGCCTACGGAACTAGCAACTCCGGTATATTGAATAATATCAGGTAATTTCAAAATCATTTCATTAAAGGAATATCTGTTTTTATTTTCGCAAAGTTGCCCACCAATAAATGGGATATTGGGATCATGAAACTCTTCGCGAATGGAATTAATAAGTATTTCGAGACGACCTAGGTATAAGTCGACACGAATAGGATGATAATCCCCTTCCCCTTGATGCCAAATAATTCCTTTTAACTTTCCGTATTTTATTGCTTTATTAGTTTGCTCTATTGCCTCTTAGTATAATTTAGTTCCTGGTAACCAATCAACTATTTTTGTCCCCTCTCTTGCATTCATTACAAGCCCAATCTCCCTATTTAAGTTTGTTAATGACATTGACTGTGCAAAAGAAAAGGCAGAACTTAAGCGTTGCATTTTCATATATTTTCGCACCATTGAATAACGATTTAGCGGATTTGTTGCCTCAAGGCAAGGGATTGTGCTATCGCCAGAAAAGAGGTAAAAGTGTTGAATAGAAATATTATCTTTCGATCTTATTTCAGCCCTACCAGCCATGTTTTATTGACCTATTACGAGATAAATATCTAAGTCTTCGAGGATTTTAACGAAAATTTTATCCACTTAAAATATTTCAATCTAAGATATAAAAAATTGATTAATTTGTAATATTTAGTAAAAATAGTCTCGTATTTCTATAAAATTTTATTTGCTTCTTTATTAACTTCTATTGTCAACTTAATTTTTCTTTATCAACACGTCATGGTATTCTGGTCTATTTTTCCATTGTTCAAAATAAGGTTGGTATTCCTCTACCGTATTCCAAAAAACGTTGTATCCATTTGATTCCAAAAGCCCGTTTGGGTAATCATCACCTTTAATACTAGCTTCCACTGACTGATTCCATACTTTGAATCCTCTAATCATTTGTTTTGCTATTTCCTTCTCCTTTTCTATAATATTGCTCGATTCATTAGGATCTTTTACTAAATCATACAATTCAAATTCATTTTTATTGATGTCATGCGAAATAAGTTTATAATTATTATCAACTATAGCGGCCCTACCTATGTGCCTGAACGGAATGGGTTTTTCTCTAATTTTTAAGTCAACCGTAAAAAGTTCCCTTATACTGCTCCCGTCAATCGGTCCTTTTGTAGTTAATTTTGGCAAACCAACAATGTCTACAATGGTTGGAGAAATGTCCATTGTAGACGCTGGATAGTCGGTAATCCGGTTTTGTCTGATTCTTATCGGCCATTCAATAATGCAGGGTACACGCAAACCTCCTTCATAAATATCACCTTTAAAACCGCGGAGTCCGGCAACGGTTTCAGGGCCAAAATTTGGCAGTCCTCCGTTATCACTATTAAACCAGACAATCGTATTTTCCTCGATTTTCATTTCCCGCAGTCCTTTTCGTAAATCACCTATACTACGGTCCATACTTACCAGCTCACCGTAATGATTTTGTGCCTTTTCGTTTTGAGAATCAAAAGATTTTTTGTCCTTTTCATCTGCTCTCCACGGAGCATGCGGACTACCATACCAAATTACAACAAATAAGGGCTTTCCATCTTCCTTTTCCTTTTCAATAAATCGAAGTGCCTCCTCTACTATAATTTCGGATGATTCCCCTTTCATTTCCACAAATTCACCGTTATGACTCATCATTGGATTGATATCAAAAAAGTTGGTAACCGACAGCCATTCGTCGAAGCCGAACTGCCCAGGACTTCGTTTATCACTCGCTAAAACCGGAACCCCTGGTCCACGGAGCCCGTTCAGATGCCACTTACCAAAATGTGCAGTTTTATATCCTGCTTCTTTTAATGTCTGAGCGATAGTTTTTTCCTGCCTGCACATGGCATACCCATGAGAATATACACCCGTACGATCATTTGAACGGCCAGTTAAAACACTCGCACGTGTTGGAGAACAAACCGGAGCTCCAGCATAAAAACGATTAAAACGAAGTCCATTTTGTGCCATTTTATCCAAATTAGGGGTTTTCAAAATTGGGTGATTGTTATAACCTGTTTGTCCCCAGCCTTGATCGTCTGCCATTACCAATATAATATTTGGTCTTTTTGACTCTTGCGCATGTACCACCGAAAAAACAAATAGACATAGTATAAGAAAAACTGCTTTTCGTTTCATAGTTTAAAAATTTTGAATTATTGAGTTTTCAATATTACCTTCAAATAAAGGCCATTGTTCGAATTTTCGATTCACTGGTATATCGTTGATAGCTTTGACTACCCACATATTTTTGGGAGAATCCAAATCATAGGCTATTGCAGTACCGTTAGGATGTTTAAATTGTTTTTTTAATAATTGTTGATCTGAATTATTCCTCAGTATTAATTTCAGGCTTTCCTTAGCACTTTTGGCCTTTACAATTGCCATAATTCCCACTTCTTTTTCCGAATAAACACTCAAAAAAATCCCATCCGACAATGGGTAAATCTGCCAGTGATCAACGGATAAAATTGCCTGTTTTCCTTTCGGAATATGCACTTTTCCCTTTGCACAGGCAAAATCTTGATAAACCCCTGTATTATTCCAATCCATGAAATTTTCACCGGGGCCATACAAGTGAAATATATCTTTCAATTCCTTTGAATCATCATCAAGAAACAAAACTGTTGGTTTTGCCATAATTAATGAACGTCTACCTTGGTTGACACCTCCCGCTGAAAGTAAATAGCTTTTGTCACCCGATACTATTTCAGGACAAGAATTGTATCCATGGCCCATTTTTACAAAATACGGATTTGGTTTATTCAATATCCATTCCATCGTTTTATCCGATGGTCGGTATGGCAACATAGAAGCCCAGAGTGCATGATGTTTTCCATGAGAAATATCAAGTTTCAAGGAATCATCGTAGAAACCAGCCCATACCATCAGCATCACGGAATGATAATCAGAAACAATTTCTTTGTCAAATTCATCTTTAAACCTTCTCCTGTATGGTGGAAAATGTTTGAAGTTGTAGCTATTCAAAGCATATTGCCAGTTGATTAAATCAAGTATTTGTGTTGCCAATTCCTTTACTTCACCTTTGGCAAATGCATCCAAGTTCAATAATGATGAATAAGTATATCCCAGGTAGGGGTCTGAATTAAATTCATAAACTCCAAAAGCTAATATTTCCTGTAAATAACTCTTTAAACCCTCTTCTACTCCATTATTCCTGTTATCGAATTGGGGTAATTTATTGCCCTTATCCCAAAGCCATTGGTTTTTTAAAAAGCGTGAACTTTCCGCCATCAGAATATGGTTTTCTGTATCCTGAATAGGTAAAAAGGGAACATTCCGAGTAAATCCTGAACCTTGAACGGTAAGGATGTTTTCTACTAAGTCCTTTTTGGTTTCGGGATACAGCAATTCAGGTTTGTCATCGAAAAGAAAAAGAATTGGAGTACAGGCCATTGTGGTAAAATTGTACCCACCATGGGGATTTAATAACCAACGTGAACCTGCAGTACCGGTAGCTTTTTGTTTCATTAAATATTGGTTTATTTCATCCACACGCTTCCCTGCCAGTAAGCAACCTAAAACTGTTCGAGGGCTTTTCAGATCTGGTTTTTCACCATCCACCCAATCAGTTACTTTACCATTAGACCAATAATCAATGATTTCCATTTGCAGCTGAGAAGAGCTGTTGTATTGAATCGAGCGTTCCGTAGGAACATCAACGGTATCCTTAGGCAGCAACTCTCCTATTTCTCTACCCGCACCAGCTAAAAAATAAACTGCGGAATAAAGTACCAATGGTAGGCTCATTAAAACTGTTAGAATAGTAAAAAAAATTCGTTTCTTCATTCTCATGGTTTAATGGTATAAAGACCAAACTTTAAAATTATTGTACCTGAAATTCGTCCATTACATTTGTCTAAATCCCATTTATCAATCCTGTCAAACTGCTTGTTTTGTTCCATCATCAATCCAGTCTATAATTTTTCTTTCGTCAACAAAACTAGTGATCTATGCATCATTTTTCACCAAGGTTATTATGTGTATTTTATCGGAATGAACGGGAATTCTGGACTCATCAACCTGAACAACTTCGAATTCTTTATTTTTTATTGAATGTGCTACTTCTCTTGTCCTATTGCCTTTTCAATTTGCATCTAAACTTTGAATTATAACTTGAATTAAAGGGTGGATTCAAGTTATAAATGCAACACCCTAGTTATTTAAGGTAGCGCTTTGAAAAACTTCCTCGGGTGATCGGTACCCGAACCTCTTCCTGGGTCTTTGGTTTAAAATTACTACTACTTGGTCAACTCGTTGTTGGGTGACGCGGTCGAACCTGACCCATTTCGGGAAATACTGGCGCACCAGCCCATTGAGGTTTTCGTTGGCTCGGCACAGGCCGCCCTGCCCTTTCCCAGGAATGGTAGGGCTTGGCAAAGTAACACTCTACCTC
>JBDNFP010000117.1:0-33220 GCA_041689775.1 Spirosomataceae bacterium | reverse complement strand
GTAAAACTCGACACCAATCGGTTGATCGACCCCAGCCTTTGGATTATTTACTTGTATGCAATTACCAAAGATAATCATGAGCGAGTAGCTCGGATTTGGGTTTTCGATTCAGAAGACGCCCAGTCTGTCGAGTTCCAGCGCATCAACAAACGTCTGTCAATCAAGATTTAGCGCCCGCAGCCTGATCCTTCCAGCTAGTAAACAGGGAAAGTTACCGTTTCAATTGTACCTTCCCCCTGACTCCGCTTCCCTCTCTTTCTTAACTGAATCGGCATTGACTTTCGTGGTCAAGTGTGCCTGGGTACATATTTTCAATATGCAATAAATAGTAAACTAACCTGTATAAGTACGAGTAAAAAATAAATTAACAGTAATCCGAAAAATTGATAGTTAACTCACTTCCCACGTTATAAAGGCACTGAGTTGTAGCATAGGCCCGTGTATCGAAAGACAAGTAGTCCTCCGGTTTCAACCACCTGGCTTTTAATTCTTTCCCCATTCTTTCACACAGGTTGAGGTGTGGCGAATAGGGGGGCAGGCAGAAGAGGAACAGCCCTCTTTCCTGCCAGCACTCCATGCCTTCCGCGCGGCGTCCGCTTTGACTTTCTGAGCAACATGAATCTTTGCATTGTCAAGGACGACGAGCGTTTCCTTACTGATTGACAAAGAAAAACCCTCGAAGAAATCGACTATGAATCCAGCACTGACGTTCCCATAGCTGGTCTTGAAGGCAAACTGGCTGCTTGTGGAAACCAGGCCGAAGCAGTTGACTTGCTTGCCGCGAGCGGCCGGGATTCCCAGCTTCTCGTCTTTGAACTGCCAGGCGTAGGGCACCTAGCTCGTTAATTCCCGTCTTGTGGCCGTAAAACAAATCTATGCTGCCTTGGCGGCTCTGCTCTTCCAACAGACCCAACTGCTCTTTCTTGATAGCCAGCAGTTGGTCATCCGGGATTCCCTTGACCCTGCGCCTCAGCCGCTTGTATCGGCCGCCAATGCTTTTAAAAAATTGTGCAGTGTTTTGATGTGGAACTGCTTGCCCATCTCCTTTTCGAGTATCGCCTTGGCGTTGGCCAGCTTCTGGCGTTGGCCGCTGACGACCTGCCGCACCCGTTCGGCTTGGGTCAGCGGGTCGAAAGTGGACTTGCGACCCTGACCCGGCGCGTTGTGCAGCACGTTGATGCTCAGCTTGCAGTAGCTCTGCTTGTAGCGCTTGATCCAACCGTTGACTTGGTTCTGGCTGCGGATCTCAACAAGTCCGCATATATCCTTGGTTTTCAGACCCTGTGACTTAAGTATTACCATCCGGCAGCGCTGGCCGAAAGCGTGGCTTTCGCCTGTCCGGTAGTTGTGCCGGAGTTGGCTCAGTTGATCAGTTGTTAATTCGACTGTTAAGGTTCTGCCCATCTCAGATTGTTGGTGAAAGAGCCACAAATTTATGTCAAAATTTAAAATAATGTCAATTTAATATTTCTTTATACTTAGTAAATAATACACACACTATCGACAGCCAGGCTTATTTCAAGGCCTGGCTGTTTCGCGATTAAAAAGATATTAAAAATTTAATATTCTATTGACATTACAACTAAAACTGATAAAATTTACGTATTAATGGTGTGGATAAATGTCTTAACCGTCCGGCTCAATTTGAAGCCGGACGGTTTTTATTTTGTGGTCCCGCCTAAGCAGTTCATTTTTTTAGGTTTAAAAGATTGTTGTAATGAATCCAGTCGAGACAGTTTTGGCTTGATTCTCCCTAGCTTATGTATCACGGTCCCTACGCAAATCCTTCAATATCAGCCCTCATGAATTCATTAGCCCGCGGATTATTCGGTAATCGCAAGCATATTTTATGAAGTATAATTTAGCGCAAAAAACCAGATAGCATTTAGGTTGGTATGGTGCATGTTATAGTTGACAACTTTGAGGATAGTCTTGCCGCTAGTGCCTACCATGCACTTCCAAAAGGCTGAGCATTTTTGCTAAGCAAGCAATAGCATGCTCAGAGTACCTATGAGGTTCCGTATATTTTTGCTTCTGTTTTTCTGAAAATTTAACCTTAAACGAAACAAAGGGGTTGGGATACACGCGTCCCCCCCCCCTCGACTTAACAAAGCATCTTAAATTCTCTACCAGCCCGGCGTCTGCTTGTACACACCATTGCTACGTGATATTTCGTCGGGATTAATGGGCCAAGCCATGTGTTTCGCCGGGTCAAAACTGCGGGCAGGCCAGATGACCTTAATCTCGTAGGGCGAGGCGGGGTCGGTTTTGTTGGTATGGATGCGGCCATACAATGGAGCGTTGATCTTGTCAAAATCGCCCCAGCGCTTCAGGTCTGCCAGGCGGTCAGTCCATTCGCAAGCTAGTTCCACGCGGCGCTCGTGCTTGAGGTCGTCCATTGTGGGGGAGGCGATTGGCTCTAGGCCTACCCGCGCCCGGACTTCATTCAGGGGAATGGCGGCTTCAGTATTTTTCCCCTGCTTAATGAGGGACTCCGCCTTGAACAGCAAAATCTCAGCGTAGCGCATCAGGGGAAGGTTTAAACGCGTGGAAGGCCCGTCGCCATTTTGGTTAATCATGGGATTGGAACCGGCATTTTCACTCTTGCCATAACTATAAGGCTCCATATACTTCCTCATCTGGAAGCCGGAAAGGCTGTTGGTAGAGTAGTAGGCCCGCTCCACTCCGAAATAGGTGAACTTATCCCCAAATTTAAGAATGGTCACTTCCCGGCGTGGATCGTTCTTTTCGTAGGCTTCGTAGAGTTCCTCGGTGGGCTGGAAGTAGCCCCAACCGTTGAAAATCCCCCAGCCTTTGTTTTCAAGCGAGACACCCGGAAAAATGGATCCACCCTGCGTGCCGGAGTTGGCAGACCAGATGTACTCGGAACTCCAATTGCTGGCGATAGTGAAGACGGCCTGGTAGTTGGCCTGCGGTCCGCCTCTTCCCGTAATTAGGGCACGGTTACCTTCGGACTTAATCCGGTCGGCCAGGGCCGGAATTAGTCCCCATTTTGCCGGATCGTACTGCGCCCAGTAGGCATAGGTTTTTACCATATAACCCAAGGCCGCCGCCTTGTGGGCCCGACCTTGGTCGGCGGGGCCGTAAGTACCGAATAAGGGCAGTAGCTCGGCGGCTTTTTCCAGGTCTTTAATAATCAGGGCATAATTGTCAGTGACCGAGGGTAATTGCGGCGGGAGCCTTTTACCATATTCGGGATTCTCGGGACCATCGAAAGGCACGCCTTGGTTTTTATGTCCCCAAGAATAGGCCAGCCAGAAATGCGAGAAAGCCCGGATAAAGTACGCTTCGCCTAGCGCCCGGTTGCGGGCTGCTTCCGACACACCCGTGGCTGTGGGAGCACCCTCCAGCACCTGATTGGCCTTGTTCATCATCCAGTATACGTCGTTCCAGCAGTTGGCAATGCTGCCTTCCCTGCCCGTAATATTAAAATTCTTGATGTTGTCGCTCTCGGATCGTACGCGGCCCGTTACCACATCATCACTGGCGTTTTGCATCCAAAATAGGTTGCGGCCCCAGGTATTTTCGGACCCCATCCTTTGGTACATTGCCGCCACAGCGCGGTTAAGGTCGTCTTCACTTTTCCAGAAAAATGCGGTCGTTGGTTCACCGTTGGGCTTGGTATCCACCCATTCTTCATTGCAGGCACTCAGGAAGAATACTAGCCCCACCAGCAAATATTTGGTTGTATTTTTCATTATCCTATTTTTTTAAAAATGAATATCGATCTGTCTTGTCTCAGAGTTTTAGCCTTACCCCCAACGAAAACACGCGGGAAACAGGATATTGTCCACCGTCCAGTCCAATCCCGCCCACTTCTGGATCCATACCCGAATATTTTGTAAAAGTCAGCAGGTTATCACCGCTGAAATACACCCGAAGTTTTACATTCCCCGGCAGGTTATTGAACGTGTATCCGACCATGAGATTTTTCAAGCGGACGTAATCACCGTTCTCAAGGTACCAGTCCGAGTTAGTCTGGAAGTTGCGGTTAGGGTCGTTGGCCCGGATAATGGGAATATCAGAACCCGTATTGTTGGGCGACCAGGCATCCAGAATTCGATCCCAGCGGTTGTAGCCCTGCTCGGTGCCGTTGAGCGTCGATTGCTTGAAGGCATTGAAAAGTTTAACGCCCCCTACGCCCTGAAGGAATAGGCTGGCATCAAAGTTCTTCCAAGTAGCATTCGTCGTGAATCCGTAGGTAATTTTCGGGAAAGCATTGCCCATGTACACGCGGTCCTGATCGTTGATTTTACCGTCGCCATTCTCATCGACAAATTTCAGATCGCCCGCTTTAGCGTTGGGTTGGATACGTCCCTTCGCACCCGTGTACGCCTCCGCCTCGGCGTCAGTTTGGAAGATCCCCGCGCTTTTGATGAGCCAGTAAGAATAGTAAGGCTGACCGACGGTGGAACGGTAAGGCACCAGAACACCGCGCCAGGCTTCGCCGTGGGTCCACACCGAGTTGGGGTTGGCGTCGATGTAATCAACCCGGTTTTTCAGCGTAGCAAAATTGCCGCCGATTTCGTAGGCCACCTGGCCCACCTGGTCGCGCCAGGAGGTAGAAAATTCAAATCCTGTGTTGCGGATCTTGCCCTGGTTGATTTGGGGTGCATCGTAGCCGAATGTCTGGGTCCAATCCGTGTCCTGGCGCTTGATCAAATCGTAGGTGAGCTTGTCGAAATAGTCGGCCGTCACCGTCAGGCGGTTTTTCAAAATGCTCAGATCCAAACCGATGTCCGTCTGTTGGGAAGTCTCCCAAGAAAGCTCGGTATTGAAGCGGCTACTGACGAAATAACCATTGCTCCGGGGAGCACCGTCGCCGATCTGGTAAGTTTCGGTGCCTGATAGCCTTGGATAACCATAGTATCGCCCGATGGAGCCAATATTCCCGATGCGGCCCCAACTAGCCCTGACTTTGAGTAAATCGATTCCCTTGACATTGAAAAACGGTTCAGAACTCAGTTTCCAGGCAGCAGTCACGCCCGGAAAGCCCTTGCCCCGGTAGCCCATAGCGAGACGTCCGGCAATGTCATAGCGGTAGCTTCCGGTCAAAAAATAGCGGTCGGCAAAGCTGTATGAAAGTCGACCCACATAGGAAAGGTTACGGTCGTGCCACTCATCGCTACTAGGCCTATTTTGATCAAAAATGGTGGCATTGACGAAGAATTGCGCCCAATCAGCTTCATTTTCAAAGCCTCGGGCGGCGGCATTGAAGTTGCGACTACCATTCTCTTGAGCGGTCATTGAGACCATTCCGCCCAGGTTATGCTTGCCGAAAACACGTGAGTAATTGGCCGTGTTCTCCCAGATCCATTGGTAGTAACGGTTGTTTTCGTAGTAGAGCGAATTCTGATTGTCAGGCTTTCCAGGTTCTGTTCTTTTGGGCGAGAAACTCTTGTACTGGCGGTCAGACTGTTTGTAAGAAAAACGGGATAGATAACTCAACCCAGGCACAATATCGCTGATGTTCAGTTCCGTAACGGATAGTATCTCGTTAGCCTTATTATAAGGCTGGTTTCTCATCAGTGTCCCCAATGGGCTAATGGCGTCGCCATGAATACCCAGATACTTCGAGTCCCTGGGACCTACGCCCCCGAAAGTACCGTCTTCGTAGTAGGCCGCAGCCGAACGCGGCATGTAAATGGCAGACAGGATCGTGCCGCTGTAGCCGCTTTCGGTTGAGGTGCCACGGTTGTCGTTGTTGTTGTAAAACAACTCCTGCCGTAATCTGATCTTGTTGGTGAACTGATAATTGGTGTTGAAGCGTAGCGAAAGGTTTTGACTGAAAGTATTGACCAGCGTGCCTTCGTCTTTTTCATAGCGTGCCTGTAGCAGCGTAGAGAACTTGCCCGTTCCGGCATTGATGCTTAGGTTATGGCGTTGAATGATACCCGTTCGGAAAATCTCACCGATCCAGTCGGTACGGTTGACCTGAGCATAGGGGTTTTTGGTAGCGTCCCAGCCATCCAGTGGCCTGAGACCGGCGTTGGTATAAGCCAAATTTGCTACCCGCGCCTCGTCCTGGGCGGTCAGGGACTGTGGGAGTTTCCAAGCTGTTTTCACGCCCGTGAAGCCCACGTACTCTACGCTGGGTTTGCCGGCGGTGGCTTGCCGCGTAGTGACCAGAATTACGCCAGCCGACCCAGAAAATGCGCCGTAAATAGCGGCTGAGGCGGCATCTTTCAAAATAGTGATACTCTCCACGTCAGCGGGATTATAGGGCGCATTCGGCACGCCGTCCACTACGTACAGCACGCTCTCGTCGCTGCGGGAACCCACACCACGAATGGTTACTTTGGGTGCTTGGTTGGGGTGCCCCCCGTTATTTACTACGGTCACGCCCGCCACTTTTCCCTGAATCATGCCGCCCACGTTCAAAACCGGGCGGTTTTTGATTTGGGCCATATCGGGTACCGTCGAAACGGCCGCCGAAAGATCGCCTTTCTTGACGGTACCATATCCGATCACGACTACTTCCTCTAGCAACTTATTATCAACTTTCAAATTCACCGTCAGGTTCGTATTATTCCCTACGACGATTTCCTGGGTTTCGTAGCCTACAAAGCTGAACACTAGCACCGATTGTGCATCCGGTACGCCGAGTGAAAAAGTGCCGTTTACATTGGTAGTTGTACCTCGCCCGGCACCCTTCAGCACCACGCTCACGCCCGGTAGGGCCGTCTCGTCTTCGCTGGTGTATACCGTACCGTTGACCATAATATCTTCGGGCACTACTTCATCCTTAATACCCTGCTCACTGGATGAAGCGGCGGCTTGCCGTTTATCGACCCGGGCATTGGCCAGGATAATCTGCTCATCGACTATCGAATAAGTAATCCCGTGCGGACGAAGCAACTCGTCGAGCACCCTGAACAGTTTCGTATCGTCGGCGTTGAGACTAACCCGGTCGTCGAGCGAAACTTTACTACTGTACACAAATTTCACTTCTGTTTCCTTCTGAATTTTGTACAGTGCTTTTTTGAGAGTTATATCCGACAAGTGTACAGAAATCTCCCGGTTCAAAATCGACTGTGCCATCACGTCGGCGGCATACGTCACGGTGGCCACGAGGGCCAAAATAATCCATTGTAACACACCTATTCGCATGTACAGACGCCAGATGCGCGGCTTGTTTGATACAGATTTTTGCATAAATTTGGTTGTTTACTAGTTGAGCACGGATAAATTTTTCCAACGAGCCAGCGGTTCGACGTTTCGGAGAAACAGCGGCTGAGGAAGTTTTGAAGGTCAGGAGTGGTGGAACACTTCTGGCCTTTTGTAAAGAAATTTCTCAATTCATACGTAGAGAATGGGTTTAGGGTTTAGGAATGAATTAGTCACAGGGGTCTCCCGCAATAGTTATGGTGTTATCCTGGATAGTGTAGGTTGATTCCAGCGAACGGCATAGCATTTCGACAATGGCAGGAAATGACTGATTATCAAAATCAGCATTCAGCCTACAAAGAGCAATGGCGGGATCAGATAGATATATTTTTATATCAAATCGACTTTCCAGTTGACGGATCACCTCCCTTACCGGTGTATCTTGAAAATGAAAAGTTGAGGATTGGTAGATTTCATTTTTTAGCAATTCCTGGCGTACCTTCGCAAAGAGTCGTTTGGTTTCCGTCTCAAAGAGCGCCTGCTGGTTGGGTTCAAGAATCAACCGTTGATTATTCGCTTTGCGATCGGGGGCCGTAACCTCCACACTCCCCGTGACGACGTCGATTTCGAATAATTTTTGGTCAGAGGCGGCTTTTACGTTGAAGCTAGTACCCAGCACCCGAACTGTCATTTCGCCGCTATGAATGAAAAACGGGCGGCTGCGGTCTTTCTGAATGTCGAAAAAACCCTCGCCCGTAAACATGATAGTACGGTTTTTTTCTGCAAAGGTTTGGGGATAGGTGATGCGGGCAGCCGGGCGCATCCATACCGTGCTTCCGTCGGGAAGGGTATGCTGCACGATGCGCGGCTCTTGGTTGATAAACTCGATCGGGGCTTTACTCCCAGCTTGAGTATTAACTACCACCGACGATTCTCCCAACAGTACTACCTGCTTATTTTGAACATAGAGAAATCCACAAAGCAGGAGCAGGGAGGCCGCGATACCCGTAACCCATCTCCACGGAATGTGACTTAGGGTAGAGTTTTCTTCCTCTTGGTCCAAATGGTCGGAGATTTTCTGGAAGGCCGCTTTTAATAATTCTTCTTTTTCAGTTCCTAAAATTGGATCATGAAAGTTCTGACCTCTTTCCAATTCCACATACCATGCCTCAACCAGCGCCCTATCGGCTTCGTTGCAGGTACCTTGTAGGTATTTATCGAGTAAAGTCGGGTCTATGGGGGTTGGCTTCATGGATTGAGGAATGCTTTCAAATCCTATGTCGCAGCCGTCCCGTCCTAACCCTTAGTGGAGGTAGGAAAAAATTTCAGAAGAAGGTACTAAGTATCATCAGATAGGCCAGGTGTTCCTTGAGGTACACCTTTAAAAAGCGAAGCGCTTTGGTAATGTGCTGCTCGACCGTTTTTTCGGAAATATTCAGTTGGTCGGCCACCTCACGATTGGAAAGGCCATCGCGGCTAAGCGCAAATACTCGCTGACATTTGTCGGGAAGCAGGTTCAATCCCTCTCGGTACCGGACTCGCAAATCCTGAACGAGGGTTTCCTGATAGGTATGTTCTTCCTGCTGCGAACGTTCCGCTTCCCAGTTTTTTTGCCGCGCTGTACGGGCTATTTCCTTTCGATAATGACTGATAATGAGATTTTTGGATGCAGAGAACAGATACCCCCGGCAGGTTAGCACCGACAGGCGTCTACGTTTTTTCCAAAGGCCAAAAAACAATTCCTGTACAATCTCCTGGGCGATGTAGCGATCTTTTACGCGGGCATGGATGTAATCGAAAATTCGGGTAGAATAGCGGACGTACACGATTTCGAAAGCTTTTCTATCGTCATTATCACGAAGGAGGTCCAGTAGTTCTTCGTCAGTCAAGCTGGCATACTTTATTTCCATAATTCTAACATTATTTCTTGGAATCTCATGAAAGCGTTGCAAAATTTATGCAAATATACGGGTTCAGGTTCGCCCCGAAAGTTAAGAAATTGGGTTCAAATCCTTTCTTTGCATAATAAAAATTTATTAAAGCCACAGAGCTGTTAAAAGTACACAGAGATTAAAACTTACCTTTCCCTGGTAAATTTGATTGTGCGGCCAGCCGGGAAAGTATTCACTCGAACCCTAGCCTATGTATCGCGGGTCCTACCCTAATGCTTCAATATCAGCATCCATGAATTCATTAGCCCGCGGATTACTCGCTAATCGTAAGTAAGTATTATGAAGTAGATTTTATCGCCAAAAACTTGATAGCATTTAGGTTCGCATAGAGGAAACCAACCCAAAAGTTTCGCAATTATTCCGCCCTAAAATCAAAAACCCCACCAAGCGAAAGCTTAGCGGGGTAGTTGTGGTGATGAACGGAATCGAACCGCCGACACAAGGATTTTCAGTCCTTTGCTCTACCGACTGAGCTACATCACCGTGCCAGTTGGTCCCGTTTGGGAATGCAAAAATAGAAGGCTCATCTGGGTTTCCAAAACTTTTGGGTAAAAGTTTTGGAAGTTTTCTTCAATACCCCCTCCAATGCGCTCCAATGCCCTATTCGTGTGTTTTTTTGCGTATTTGTTCTCAAAATAATCTAACTTTTTGCCTTGACTCCCTTACTTTTTTTCGATATTTGCATTAGTATGCTTGCATACTAATTTTGAATACAATATCCGCAGACCTGATCTACGGGTTATGAATCATTAAACTTAACAACCATGGAAATAATACAGCAAATAGCGTTCGTCGCCGCTTTCGGAATAACCGCCTGGCTGATTGCTCAACGCGTAAACATTATTAAAAAGACGATCCAACTGGGCCGCGCCGAAGACCGCACCGATCGCCCGGCCGAACGGCTCGGCACAATGCTACGGATAGCCTTTGGCCAAAAGAAAATGTTTGACCGCCCCGTGGTAGGTATCATGCACTTTATCATCTACGCCGGATTTCTGCTCATCAACGTAGAGGTATTGGAAATTATTCTGGATGGAATCACGGGGCAACACCGGTTGTTTGCTCCACTACTGGGGAATTTTTACCCTTATCTGATCGGCTTCTTTGAGTTCCTGGCCGTAGGAGTATGGCTGGTGTGCGTGGTATTCTTGCTGCGCCGCAACGTTACTAAGGTGGAGCGCCTCCAACCGTCGCGTCACCGCGAAATGAACGGTTGGCCCGAACTCGACGCCAACCTGATTCTTGTTTTTGAGATTGTACTCATGACCGCCATTCTGACCATGAATGCCGCTGATCTGGTACTGCAAGATATGGGGAGCGCTCACTACACCCCCACCGGTGATTTTGCGTTTAGTCAGTGGCTCAAACCATTCTTTGCGGGATGGAGTGAGGGCGACCTCATTGCCTACGAGCGGGTGGCCTGGTGGCTGCACATCCTCGGCATTTTTGGGTTTGCGTTGTACGTAACCTATTCCAAGCACCTGCACATTGGCCTTGCCTTCCCTAATACCTACTTTGCCCGCCTGATTCCGAAGGGAGAAATGCATAATATGCCCGAGATTACCAAGGAGGTCAAGATCATGCTCGGCATGGAGCAGCCCGACCCCAACGAGCAACCCGCCGAAATCGGACGCTTCGGGGCCAAGGATGTCATGGATTTGAGCTGGAAAAACCTGATGGATGCCTACTCCTGCACCGAATGCGGGCGTTGTACGTCTGCCTGCCCCGCAAATATTACCGGTAAGCAACTTTCGCCCCGGAAGATCATGATGGATACCCGCGACCGACTCGAAGAGGTGGGGCATAACCTGAAAGTCAACGGAGGTAATTTCGTGGACGACGGTAAAAGTCTGCTGGGCGATTACATCAGCGACGAAGAGATTCTGGCTTGTACTACCTGCAATGCCTGCGTTCAGGAGTGCCCTATTCTGATCAATCCGCTGGATATTATTCTGCAATTACGGCGCTATGAGGTCATGGACGAAGCCAAAGCACCGGGTTCGTGGAACGCCATGTTTGGCAACCTGGAAACGAGTCAGGCTCCCTGGAAATTTTCGCCCGCCGACCGCTTCAATTGGGTCGATGGAGTGAAGTAATCGTTTGAAAATAATTTTTGGTTCAGATACCAAGGCTAACCCCCAACAACTACAAACCTAATGAGCGAAATAACCTATAAAGTACCAACAATGGCCGCAATGGCCGCCAATGGCGAAACTCCCGAAATTCTTTTCTGGGTAGGCTGCGCCGGTTCATTCGACGACCGCTACAAGAAAGTGACCGTCGCTTTTGTGAAGATTCTGAATAAAGTAGGCATTAAGTTTGCCGTGCTGGGTACCGAAGAAGGCTGCACGGGTGATCCGGCTCGCCGGTCCGGCAACGAGTTCCTGTTTCAGATGCAGGCGATGGCCAATATTCAGGTACTAGATATGTACGCCGTCAAGAAGATTGTCACGGCTTGTCCGCATTGCTTCAATACCCTTAAAAATGAATATCCCGAGTTGGGCGGAAAGTATGAGGTGATCCACCACTCCGAGTTTTTACAGCAGCTCATCAACGAAGGGCGCGTTAAGATGCAAGGCGGTGGCGAATTTAAGGGCCGTAAGATTACCTTTCACGACTCGTGTTACCTCGGCCGGGCTAACGATATCTACGAAGCTCCCCGATCGGTACTGGAAGCCCTCGACGCCGATCTGGTGGAAATGAAGCGTAGTAAGGTGAAGGGTCTATGCTGCGGTGCCGGTGGTGGACAGATGTTCAAAGAACCCGAAAACGGAAAGAAGGACATTAACATCGAACGGATTGAGGAAGCACTAAGCACCGGAGCCGATACCATCGCGGTAGCCTGTCCGTTTTGCATGGTGATGATGACCGACGGCGTAAAAAATAAGGAAAAAGAAGATTCGGTGAAGGTACTCGACCTGGCCGAGCTCATTGAACAGCGGATGTAGTACTGTAAAGCAGGGGATAATGATTTCCCAATGTATCCCCTGCTAAGTAGCTATCGGCTTCCTATAATTTACATTTAATGGTTGTATAGTTAACTATAATAATATGAATATCAGATAAACAGAAAAGATAATAGCTGTAAGCTAACGGCTAATTAAGTAGTCGTGTAAAATTAGTTTGCGTTAAATACTTACTAAGTAATTTGTATAATTATTACATAATCAGCGCTACAAAAGGCTAATGGCTAACAGACTAATGGCTTAACCACTACTTATACATTTATTAGCATTACGTCGTCGGTTTGGGGATCGGTACCCAGCAGGAAATCAGCCGTTCCGATCTTTTCAAAACCTATTCTTTCGTAAAAGTGAACCGCCCGCGGATTTTCCGGCCACACCCCCAGCCACACGCATGGGTACCCTTGCTCACGCGCCCAGCCGAGGCAATGGTTCATAAACTTTTGCCCTAGTCCTATTCCCTGAAACGGGGTGTCCAAATAAAACCGGGCTATCTCTACCCCAATACGCGATGGCTCAATGGGCGTCGCGCTACCCAACACTAGTTTTGCGTAAGCCGCCAACGTCTTTTCTTCGTAGGCCAGCAGGAACCGAACGTTTTCCTGCCGAAAATCTTCCTCAAAACAAACGGGAGAGAATGCTTTTTCGCAGTATAGCTCCATATTTCCCGGGCTGTTAAGGCCCGAATAAGTTTCTCTGAACAGCCGTTCGCTGAACCGGAGAAGTGGGATACCATCAATTTCGTTTGCAATCTGAAAAGAAAATGCCATTTTGTTTCGTTAATCTTATATTCTCAGGAATAGAGACAAGCCTACACGCAAAGGTACGAACCCCCGGAAGTATTTCCGTGTTTGTAAACTGCCGGGTTTAGTCTGTCGCTATCCTGGTCGCTCACTTTACAATTACCAGCTATGTATATACCATTTGACGAAATCAGTTTTGACGCCCGCCTGTGGATTTACCAGGCCAACCGCACCCTCACGGATCAGGAAGTAAGCCTGACCACCGAAACTCTGAAAGCGGCCCTGGAAGGCTGGGAGGCCCACAATAGCGTACTACTCTCCTCCGGAAAGGTATTCTACAATCGCTTTGTGGTTATTGCCCTCGATGAATCACACGAACTACCCAGTGGCTGCTCCATTGATAAGTCAGTGCATTGGTTGCAGGAGATCGGACATCAGCTTGGGGTCGACTTCTTTGATCGCTCGGTGGTCTACCTAGACGAGATGAATCGGGTAAAAACCCTCTCGATACCAGAAATCAAAGAGGCCGTAACGAATGAGGAAATTGGACCCAATACCACGGTGTTTGACAACCTGGTGGCCACCAAAGCCCAATGGATGAAACGTTGGAAAGTGCCCGCCAGCCAGACTTGGATGAAGCGCTATTTCAAACAGCCCGCCGCCTGAGGCATTTTGAAAGGTAGTCCGGTCGTCTTAATTTTGTCCTGTACTTTATTGAATCCGAATGAGAACCCTACAATCGATCATACTACTTACCCTCTTCGTGGGACTAGCGAGTTGTGAGAAAAATACCCTCTATAAAGCCTACGAAGATATTGACGACGGGCAGTGGTATCTCAACAATACGCCCACTTTTAAGTTTACCGTTACGGATACCACAGAACGCTACAATCTATATTATCTGATTAGAAACGCTCAGCAATATCCCTACTACAACCTCTACATCAATCGTACCATGACTGGTCCGGACCCGAAGCTCCAATTGACCCTTCTCGATGAGGTATACTTGTCTGAGGAAACTTCCGGGAAGCCATTTGGTAGCGGTTTGGGGGATATGTTTGACCACAAAATCGTCTTCATGCGCAACCACCGGTTCGCCAAGCCCGGAGAGTATACTTTCACATTCACTCAATCGATGCGTCAGGACCCTCTTCCCTTTATAATGAGTGTGGGACTAAGCATTGAAAAAGTAGTACCTGATACCCAATAATTGATTTCTTACCCATGAGTACCTTCTTACCGATGTTTCCATTAAGCCTGGTTGTTTATCCGGGCGAAAAGCTAAATCTCCACATTTTTGAAGAGCGCTACCAGCAGCTCGTTAATGAATCACTCGAAACCGGACAATCGTTTGGTATTCCGACCTTCTTGGGTAATAAACTGGCAGACTTCGGTACGGAAGTGAAGGTAGCAGCGCTCCATCAGCGCTATGAAGACGGCCAAATGGATATTTCTACCCAAGGCATCCGGACATTCAAATTAGATGATTTTCAAAACCCCGTTGCGGGAAAATTATACGCGGGGGGTGACGTCACGTTTCAACCCGAATACACTGACTTAGAGTCGGCCTCATCCATTCTGATACACCTGCTGGAAACTCTTTATGGACTGCTCGCTACTCCCGTTGAGTACGATATAGAAAAGTCTCCATTCTCTTTTCAGATTGCCCACAAGGTAGGGCTAGCCGTGGAAGAAGAATACAAGTTGCTCACCCTCCAACGGGAGAGCGAGCGCCAGGATTTCTTAATCCAACATTTACAAAAAGTGATTCCGATCGTAACCGAAATGGAACAAACCAAGAACCGGATCCGGATGAACGGACACTTTAAGAATCTTGATCCGCTGAACTTTTAGTCGTTTCTTCTTCGGTACGGGGCCCGGCAGGTTTTTTACGACGACGCGACGGACGACGGCGCTTCTTGGCTTCCGCCTGTGCGTCATTTTTTGACTCTTCCGTAGACACTGCGGCCGTTGGAGTTGGCTTTACCACCACCTCGGGCTGACTTACGGAAGTATCGACCGATTGGGCATCATCTCTGTCATTACGGGGGTTACTTTTTCGGGTGTTTCTAGGTTTGTTGCTCTTAGGACGAGGTGCTCTGCGCTCGTGGAACGCCCGGTGTTGCTCTTCGATCTGCTGTCTTTCCAACAACTTTTCTTCGGCTACTTCTTTCGTAGGTTCACCCAGCAAAAAGCCAATCGGTTCGAGGTTGGGGCTCGAATCCATAATCACTTTCAGAATAGCCGTAATCGGTAACGCCAGAATCAACCCTGAAAGCCCCCAAAGTTGCCCGCCCAAAAGCAGCATCACAATTGCCGCCAGCGGATTAACACTCACTTTTGAGCCCACAATATTGGGTGTGATAAAGTTTCCTTCCAGAAACTGCACGAAGCCCATTACTCCAACTACTCCCAGCGCATACCAGGGAGAGTCTTCAGTAATTACACTCATTAGAGCCGGAAAAATAGATCCGATTAGAATACCAATGTAAGGAATCAGGATCAGGAAGGCCGCCAGAAACCCAAAAAACACGGCGTAGTCGATCCCTAATAGTAGTAGTCCAATCGTGTTAAGAATACCTACAATGCCAATAACCAGCATC
Source organism: Spirosomataceae bacterium (assembly GCA_041689775.1). Classification (GTDB taxonomy): domain Bacteria; phylum Bacteroidota; class Bacteroidia; order Cytophagales; family Spirosomataceae; genus JBDNFP01. The sequence continues at coordinate 17,831 of JBDNFP010000117.1, read as the reverse complement.
AGTCCGGCTAGGTAGCTTTGAATTACGTCGTAGATTTTATTCAGGATTTTATCCAGAGTACCCTTCGGAATAGTATGAAACGCCTTGTGGACAAAACGACGAAAGAAGTCACGGTAGAGAAGAAAGAAGAAAACATATAAAGGTACCAAGGCAGCCGTGGTGAGGGTTCCCGTAGTAGCTACCAGCGTACTAAGTAGCATTTGACGACTTTCACCCAACATCTTCACCAAGTACATTTTGGCTTCGCTCACCTGTTCGGTACGACTAATACTGAGGTAACGCTCGCCCATGGTAAGCATTTGCTCTAAGACTACTTCCACTTTTTCCGTGATCCGGGGTAGCTCATCGGCAAAGCCTGCAATCTGTATGGATACCAGGTACACCAATACGGCTATCACGACGATAAAGAGCAGTATACTGAGCGTGATCGCCAATACACGGGGAAACTTCCAGCGTTCGAGACGATTACATAATGGATAAAGTAATATTGAAAATAGTACCGAGTACGCCAGAGGAATTAGTGTCTCCTGGAGAACGTACAAAATATAGACTCCCGCAATGAGCGAAATCAATACAGCGGCCGATTTCATGTACGCAGGTGTTTGACTACCTTTGTTGTTTACGGACCCTGATGAAAAATTCATGATAAAGTTAGTTTATGTATGGTTTGCGTTAAAGATTATTCTTTGCGGTTGTCAGTCGGATCAACGGCGAAATGGATTTAAAAAAGCCCGGACTGACTACAAAGTTAGTAAAATAGGTAGGCTTCCGGCAATTGTCGACGAAAGTTCAGGCCTCGCCCGCAACGAAAAAAGCGGTTCTTTTTGGACGCACAATGATAGCGGCGGCAAACCCGAATTGTACGAGGTGGATAAAGAAGGTAACCTTCTTTCAACCCGGTCGGTGACGGAAGCCCGGAATGTAGACTGGGAAGATCTCGCCCAAAGTTCCGACGGTACTCTATATATCGGCGACATGGGAAACAATAATAACGCACGCCGCAACTTGACCATTTACACTTTACCTCCAGATGGCAGCCCTACCTCGACGATTACCTTTAACTACGCGGATCAAAAAGACTTCCCACCCGCTCGCGAAAAACTGAACTTTGATTGTGAAGCATTTTTCTACCATAATGACTACCTTTATTTGTTCTCCAAGAATCGCAGCAAACCAGCACAAACGGTAAAACTATATGCTTTACCGGCAAGCCCCGGTAATTATACCATAGCCGCTCAAGACAGTGTTTTGATCAGTACTCAGGTTACTTCGGCGGACATTAATCCTTCCGGAACTACTTTCGCGCTGCTTACCTACGGTAAAATTCTGCTTTTTGGAGTGTCCCACGGTATCATAAATTTTAAAAATCCTCAGGACTGCATCAAGATTGGGAAAATGCAGTCAGAAGCTATTATATTCCTGAATGACAATGATTTAATGATTACAAATGAGCAACAAAAAATGTATTTAATTCGCCCCAAGTGATATTAAATTTTTGTTATGATTGGTTTTTTCTTAGTAATCTAATCGACACATCCACTAATTTCGACTTTATGATAACCATTCAAACACTCACTGCATGAGCGCCGCAAAAGCAACCCAAGTAGCACAAAAAATACTCGTGGTTGACGACGATCCGGATATTGTAGAACTACTGGAATACAACCTTCAAAAGGAAGGTTATGACGTTCAGACTGCACCGGACGGAAGGAAAGGTTTTGAATTAGCCAAAGATTTTCAACCTGATCTCATTTTACTGGATATCATGATGCCTCAACTCGATGGCATCGAAACCGCCAGGATGATTCGGCAGGACCCAAATACCCGCGATACGTATATTCTGTTTCTCACGGCCCGCTCGGAGGAGTACTCCGAGATAGCCGCCTTTGAAATAGGGGCCGACGATTATATCATGAAGCCCATCAAGCCTCGCGCGCTGATGAGTAGGATCAATGCATTATTTCGCCGAGAAGCGCAGAAATCAGATCCCGGAGAGGAACTGGACATTGCTGGTCTATCCATTAATCGTAAAAATTATTCCGTTACGCAGGAGCAGAAATCTATTACTCTTCCCAAGAAAGAATTTGAACTACTGTTTTTCCTGGCCCAAAGCCCCAACAAAGTATTTAGCCGCGAAGAACTCCTCCAAAAAATCTGGGGAGTAGACATCTACGTACTGGAACGTACCGTCGACGTGCACATCCGCAAGCTCCGCGAGAAGCTAGGGGATGGCTTTATCAGAACCCTCAAAGGGGTAGGTTATATGTTTACGGATCAACCTGATCAATAATCAGTTTTTGCTTTTCCTTCCGGCCTTGTAGGCATCGTATTCTTCCAGGAGCTTGACAATATCTAAATCACTCTTAAAGTTGAGCTCCTGTTCTTTAATCGCAAACTCCATCAGTTTCTTTTCGTCCGCTAGTAAACTCAAAAGACCCTTCTTATCGTTCTTTTTCAAAGCGGTCATCTTGCCATCTTTCAGAACGAACAACTCCTCCGCCATAAAAAAACGCTTGGTGGTAGTAGCCGAGTTATACTGACGTTCTTGACGCATTTTCATTTCGTATCGCTTCAAAAGCGTGGTAGTGCCGTCGTGCAATACCCGGTAAAAGCTGGCCGGTATTTGGTTATCTACCAAAGGGAATCCATTCCGAAAAATGTACTTCTCATCGGCGGTCATGAAGGAGAATTCTTTTATTTCTGGTCCGAGGCGGTATAGTTTCCCGTCCTTTTCGTACTCTAATTCATCCTTGTAGGCATCGTAGCGCATCTTCACGCCATCCACCGGATTACCTTTTACGGGGTACAAGAGGCCGATATTCCAGCCTTCGGTAAAGAAAGGGGTTCCTTCCACGTCCGTGTAGCTCATTTCACTGACTACCCGTCCGTTGACATCATACATAAACTGTGCTTGTGCCGTTGAAATCAGACAAACGATAACAACAAGGCTACCTATGATTTTTTTCATGATCTGGTTAAATATGTTTGTAATGAAAAGTCTACGGTTTAAGCTGCGCGATTCTACGGTAGTTTGTTGGGGAATATGACAGTTTTATTCGTGAACCCTACCATCTTTGTGTACTTTTGTTGAAAAATTATTCCATCTGTTTTGAGTCTAAACGAACAACTCACCCTCATCAGTCGAAGTCTGACCGGAATCGTTCCTGAACTGTTTCTGGCCTTATTTCTTTTGGTATATCTCGTTGCCGAACTGCTGTTATTCCGCTGTGGCTCCAAAGCCAGAGCCGAACGATGGCTCTTCCGGATTACCCTAGCTGGTGCGGTTATTACCCTGGGGCTCGTCTTGGCCCAGTGGGGCTCTCCTCCGGCCTACCGGTTTGAACCCCTTCTTTTTCTGGATAATAAGGCTGTGTTTTTTAAATTGCTTATCCTGGGAGCTTGGCTTTTCGCTCTGCTGCATATCCGCTTACTCCGGCACAAGTTTCCGCCCGAACTAAACGCCATTCTTATCGCCGCAGTGCTGGGCATGAGCCTCCTTTGCATGGCCACTCATTGGCTTACGGTCTACCTGGCTCTGGAATTACTGTCGTTAAGTTCCTACCTGCTTGTGGCGCTTTCGCCGTATAAGAAGGCCGCCGAAGGAGGACTCAAATACCTACTTTTTGGAGCCGTAAGCTCCGCCGTCATGCTCTACGGTATCTCATTACTATACGGCCTGACCGGTACACTCGACCTAACCGCCGAAGCTATGCGCATTGGGTTATCGGCCAATCCGCCCCTTGTCATGAACATCGCTATGCTGATGACCCTGGGCGGACTACTCTTTAAATTATCGCTGGTTCCGTTTCACGCCTGGGCACCTGATGTATACGAAGCCGCCCCTACCCCACTGGTATCTTTCTTGTCGGTTGCACCTAAGGCCGCCGTTGTATTGGTGCTGATGCGGGTTTCGAGTGCATGGCCCACCGATCTTTTACCACTGCTCGGAGGTATCGCACTCATAAGTATTACCGTCGGGAACGTTACCGCCCTCTGGCAGCAAAATGCCCGCCGGCTACTGGCGTATTCATCTATTGCCCAGGCCGGGTACCTCCTTGTGGGTATAGTGGCGTACAGCCAGCTGGGTTTTGAAGGAGCCACCTTTTATACCGCCTCCTATATACTACTCAACATGGCCGCATTTCTCCTCATTGATTTGCTGGCTCCTCGTTCCGAAACTCTACTGACCGACTACGAAGGACTAGGCAAAAAGCACCCCTGGATTTCCATTACCCTTACTGTTACAATGATAGCCCTGGCCGGATTACCCCCGACGGTCGGCTTTACGGCTAAGCTACTTATCTTCTCTGGTCTTTGGGATAGTTACCAATTGATGGGCGAACCCTGGATGCTATGGCTGCTGGTGGGTGGTATCCTTAACGCCGCCATTTCCCTGGCTTACTACCTGCGGCTTCCGTACTTACTTTTCTTCAAAAATACCTCTTCCGAACCCGCTACTCCAATTTATCTGAGCGGTGGCCGGATCATATCAGGGGTTCTCTTTCTAGCGATTTTACTACTATTCTTTAAGCCAGAACTCCTGATGCAGTGGATCAGTACGCTCTGATCTTATCGCCCACCAACCGGACTTAAAGTATACCCCTGCTGGCGGAGTAGCGCAATTACGCCCACTTCTCCTCCCAAATGAGCAGCCCCCACCGCAATGAAAGTAGGTTTTTCGGCCACCTGCTTTTGGATCACAGGTATCCACCGCCGGTTTCTGGCGGTGAGTAGTACTTCCTGATTTTTTTCAACGTCAAAATCACTCTTCGAGGTCAGAGCGTAGAGAGCGTCCAGATTCTGCTGCTTGTACAGCTCCACCATTTTACCAAACTCTCGTCTTGCCTGCGGCAGGCTATCAATCAGTCCCATCACCATGGTAGCCTGCTCTTTGTAGGGAATAGAATCAAAAACCGCCATTTGCTCTTCAATCGTTTCCAAGCCCACCACCTCGGCTTGCTGCTGTTTGGCCAGAGTCATCAGCGATAATTCATAGGACTGCGGCTCACAGGCCAGCACTCGGTTCAGCAAAATACTCATCAGTACAAAAGGTTTGGCGCGCTCGAGTGCGGCGATATTCATACCTACCGAGTCTTTAAAATAGGCATTGAGACGTTGGTACTCCGCCGTATTCAGCAGGTCTTTTAGTACCTTATTTTCTTTCATCATCATACTCCCAGCCATCGCCATCATCATACCCGGATCGTCCATGTCAATTTCAAGGGTCAGCTGCTCCGTTTGTCTCAAGCATGCTTTCAGGGTGTCGGTCAGTACAAAGTCGGTGGGACAGATCAAGTGAATGGTCCCGTATAGATAGGAGGGTTTTTGAATCCCGTTCCCTTCTATTTTCCAGAGCAGCGCCCCCTGAGCCGAAACCGGACTTCCCGTACTAAGCAGCAATAACAGTAATAGGATTTTACTCAGTAAACTATTGTTTTTTTTACGTACACAACTGGGCCTTGTGGCACTATTTATGTACCTCTTATAGAAACAGTTCATGCGATTATTTTCCATAGGGTGTATTTTGTATACTAACGAAGTGTGTAGTTCATTTCAATCAAAAAATTTGTATATTTTCATCACAGCCACCCCAAAGGATTTCGTACCTTTGGATTATAGGTATCGAACTAAAATAAGTTTGAAAGAGTTTACGAAGTGTCAAGCAACGATAAGTTATTGTAACAGTCTGACTACCAATTTTATACTATAACACTTTCATCATCTCATGAGCGACGCCATCAAGCATGAGTGCGGTATTGCACTCATCCGTTTGCGCAAGCCTTATCAGTATTTCATTGATAAGTATGAAACACCCCTGTATGCTGTTCACAAGCTATCAGTAATGATGCAGAAGCAGGTCAACAGAGGGCAAGACGGAGCCGGAGTAGCCAACATCAAAATCGAAGTACCTCCCGGTAAGCGCTACATTAGCAGGTACCGGTCTGTTGAACCCCAACCGGTGGCAGACATCTTCCAGAAAATTCACAAGAAGTTCCGCAAAGGGCTCAAAAATAATAAAGAACGAACATTTGATGCTCGTTGGCTGCAAGAAAACCTCGCTTTCACCGGTGAGCTTTGGCTTGGCCACCTCCGCTACGGAACCCACGGCTCTAATGAGGTAGAAAACTGCCACCCGATGCTCCGGCAGAGCAACTGGCGTAGCCGTAACCTAGTCATGGCTGGGAACTTTAACATGACCAACGTAGATGAGCTTTTCGGAAAACTTGTATCGCTGGGTCAGCATCCCAAAGATAAGGTTGATACCGTTACGGTGATGGAAAAAATCGGCCATTTCCTCGACGAAGAAAATCAACGGGTTTTTGATCGCTTCAAGGGAATATGGGAAAACCCGATCCTGTCAGATATCATTGAAGAAAACATAGACATGCAACGCGTTTTGGAGCGTTCTTGCCGGGATTTTGACGGTGGATACGCCATGTGTGGTATGACCGGCCACGGAGCCGCCTTCGTCATGCGCGACCCCGCCGGTATCCGTCCGGCCTACTATTATGCCGATGATGAAGTGGTAGTAGTTGCTTCGGAAAAACAAGCCATCAAAGCGGCCTTTGACGTAGAGTATGATCAGATCATGGAGGTTACTCCGGGTAGTGCGCTGATCATCAATAAAGAAGGTGAGTACAACGAAATGTCGATCCTTCCTCAACTTCCCAAGCGCTCGTGTAGCTTTGAGCGTATCTACTTTTCAAGAGGCACCGATCCCGATATATACAACGAACGTAAGCAACTAGGTAAGCTCCTGATTCCGCAAATTCTCAAAGAAATTGATTACGACTTAGAAAACACGATTTTTTCTTATATCCCCAATACCGCCGAAACTTCCTTTTTTGGCATGATCGAAGGTTTAGAGGAATACTTATCCCAGAAGCGTAAGCGCGCGATCATGGAGGGTATTTTATTTGAAGAAGAACTCGACCGTGTACTATCCTTCCGGCCTCGCATTGAAAAGCTGGTGACCAAGGACGTAAAGTCTCGTACCTTTATAACCGCCGATAACCTGCGCGACGACATGGTGTCAAGCGTGTATGATACAACGTTCGAGGTAGTTCGCAAAGGAATTGACACCGTCGTAGTGATTGATGACTCCATTGTACGCGGCACTACGCTGGAAAAAAGTATCCTAAAAATGCTGGATGGCTTAGGTCCCAAAAAAATCGTGATTGTATCATCTGCCCCGCAAATTCGTTTCCCGGACTGCTACGGTATTGATATGTCAAAAATGAAAGACTTCGTGGCCTTCCGTGCCATGCTGAAACTACTCGAAGAGCGCGAAATGGAGTACATGCGCGAAGATGTGTACACTCAATGCGTGGCGAATCTTGCTTCGCAAAATGCGCACTCCGCCAATTACGTAAAAGCACTCTACGATCAGTTTACCGACGACGAGGTATCCGAAAAAGTGGCTGAGATTATCAGTCCTGAGGATATGAAGGCAGAAGTATCCGTTATTTTCCAGACCGTGGACAACCTGCATGTTGCTTGTCCTAACCACACTGGCGACTGGTACTTTACCGGAGACTATCCCACCAAAGGAGGAAATACGGTAGTCAACAAGGCTTACGTTAACTTCCACGAAGGTAAGCTAGTAAGAGCCTACTAAGGAATTCAGTCTTACTACCACTTATATATAGGAAGGCCGCTCTTTTGGAGCGGCCTTCCTATATATAAGTGGTACGAATTTTAGTCTATTTAGAACCTACCGGACAACCACCGTTTTCGTATGTACCGGGCTTTTCGGGGCATTTATCTACCTGATCGGGGATACCATCACCATCCGTATCCGGGCAACCACCAAAGCGAACCAGTCCCGGAACGTCCGGACAGGTATCAAATTCATCCTTTACGCCATCACCGTCACGGTCGGGGCACCCTTTGAACGTTCCTGGAATAGTGGGACACTCGTCTAGTCGATCCACCACGCCATCACCGTCACTATCAGGACAGCCTCGCGTACCCGCGGGACCCGCCACGGTAGGGCAGCGATCTACATAATCGGGAATACCATCACCATCCGTATCCGGACAACCAAAAAACTTAGCGCTGCCGGGGGTGTCCGGACAGCGGTCGCGGTCGTCAGGAATACCGTCCTTGTCTGAGTCTTTAGGCTTACTTGAAATCCGATGCGTCAGGGCCAAAGAAAGAAAGCTAAACTTATCGTTAGGAGTATTACTGTACGTTTTTGCCTCTTCGGGATTGAGAAGACTCTGCCCCGAAGTAGCATCTAACTTATCATTTCGGACAAAATAAAACCGATAATCCAAGCCAATTTGCCATGTCTTATTAATATGGTAATCAAAGGTAACACCGAAGGGTACTGTCCGCTCGTGGGTTTGATTTACACCCAGTCGACCTTTGGGGGAGCCGTACTTCAGAAAAAGCGGTGTGCGGCCACTTACATCACTATTGGTAAAGCGAAGCCTCTCGTTGGTAGTAAGATCAAATGCTTCGGCGCTGAAATACATCATTCCGATACCACCGTATACTCCAATGTGTAGCTTATTATCATTGTAACGACTAAATTGCTCAGTAAGATCCCAGTTAGCGAATAGAGAAATTGAACTAAAATTATTGATGAAGTATGAGTTAAAAAACTCTACTTTTTCCCCACCAATCCTACCTCGGGTGTAGTTAAGGCCCATCGTCAGCGCGGGTTGAACCTTTGCGTTGAGGCTGGCACTACCCATAAACCGCATATCCTGCGTATTGAGCTCGCCAAAAAACTGCGTGAGTCCTCCGCGCAAGGTTACTGAATACGGTGAGAGTTCCCGAACAGTAAACTTCTGGGGTTCCGGAGACTCCGTTTTTTGTACACTAATTCTTCCCTGTGCCAATACAACTAGGCCAGTCAGGAGCAATGAAAAAGTTAGTAAAAATTTACGTAATACCATCCGTTTGGAAGTTTGTGAATGTAATAAAAATAAAAATTTAGTCTCTAACCTTGGCTATTTAATCCAATTAAATCAAGAGGGTAGGCGAACTTTCCGGGGGGTTGGTAGTTTAAGAAACGGGAATAACCCCTACTTTTGTTGCCAATTTTGAAAAATACAACTCATGAGTGTAGTACCTTATAAAGATAAAGATAATAGTAAGCGCGAACAAGTTGCGGAAATGTTTGATAACATTTCTCCCAAATACGATTTTCTCAACCACCTACTGAGCGGAGGAATCGATATTTACTGGCGTAAAAAAGCTATTCGTCTATTGCAAAAAGAGCAACCCAAGACTATTCTGGATATCGCCACCGGAACGGGGGACTTTGCCATTGAAGCTTTGGCTCTAAAACCAGAAAAGATTATCGGCGTAGATATTTCAGAAGGTATGCTGTCCGTGGGTCGCCAGAAAATCAAAAAGTTAGGCAAGCAGGAAATAATTGAGCTACGGAGTGGCGATTCGGAAAGTTTGCCTTTTACAGACAATTATTTCGATGCTGTTATCGTTTCGTTTGGTGTACGTAACTTCGAGAATCTTTTGGCCGGGCTTACTGATATGCAGCGGGTCATGCGGAGAGATGGAACATGCATAGTTGTTGAATTTTCCAAACCAAAATCCTTTCCATTCAAACAGATCTACAACTTTTATTTCAAGTATATTTTACCCTTAATTGGTAAGATTATTTCGAAGGATACCTCAGCCTATACCTACCTACCGGAATCGGTGCAGGCATTTCCCGACGGAAATGATTTTCTCACTATCTTTGAAAAAGCTGGATTTACCAACACTAAATGCATACCACTCACCTTCGGAATTTGCTCCATTTATGTAGGCCAAAAATAGCGGCCATTCTATTCCTGTGCCTTTTCTTCTCTATTCGTGCCCACTCACAGGGGAGCGGCTACATAAGGAAGCACATGGAGTTCTATGACGATAAACCAATACACTACGGCTTTTTGTTTGCTATGCCCGTAACGCGCTTTTCGATCCGGCATAGTGATACTTTCCTAGAGTCTGACTCTGCATTTGCCATTCAATCGCCCAGCCAAGCCTCATTCCGCATGGGTTTTACGGTTAATGCCTTCCTGAATGATCACTTTGACCTCCGAACGACCCCGTCGGTATCGTTGTACGAAAGGCAGGTAAAATACAGCTATCCGGGCGGCACTGAACGCACCGAACGACGCGAATCGACATGGATTGAAATCCCCCTGCTTTTGAAATACAAATCAGTTCGTCGGGCCAATACCCGGATGTACTTAATTGCCGGCATCACGCTCGGCGTAGAAACCAACGTAAAGCGTAGCCGGAGCGGCGGTAGTATCAGCAATCGACTTGAAACCAAAACCTCCGACTTCACCGTAGACTACGGAGTGGGTTTTGAACAGTTTTTTCAGTTCTTTAAGTTTGCCCCAGAACTACGTTTTTCACACGGATTGGGGAATATGATACAACCCGCTAACAACTCGGTGAGCGTTGGAATCAACCGCCTGACCACTCATACCGTTACGCTCTGTTTAAATTTCGAATAGAGCCCTATTGACAATCAGATGCTTATAAATTTCTTAGAAAAATTTCCGTAAAATAGTTGCAAACAGAAAATCAGTCCCCCATATTTGCATTCCCAAACGGAAACAAGGGCTCTTAGCTCAGTTGGTTCAGAGCACCTGCCTTACAAGCAGGGGGTCGGGGGTTCGAATCCCTCAGGGCCCACCCTTATAATCAAGCACCTAGCATTCATTTGCTAAGTGCTTTTTTCTTTTGGTGCAATACAAAGTGTAATACATCTATACAGGGTTTATAAAGTAATGCTAGCAGAGCTGCGCTTAGCGACATTACCTGTGTGCTCTGTGGCTTATAGTATGCTATTGATTTTACTCGCTCGTAGCTTCCTTCGTATAACAGAAGTTGTTATTATCGACACATGTGCTTAAACACCCCGTTTACAACATCAGTGCAAAAAGCAGTAAATCAAATGAGGTGATCCAGTAGCACTACATAGAGTCTATTTTTTCAGGCACTTTAACGATAACTAACTGAAATACAGAATGTATCAATTCTTCCAGTTTTGAGCGGTTTATAGAGCTGCATTCTTAAAGAAGACCAGCACATGAGTAATATATATGACAATTAGGAATAATATTAGCGTATTATTCAGTTTTTCAGTGGGAAGGACACTATTTATAGCTTTTGATCCTTTAAACAGTTTGGTTATATTTTTTGTATCATTCTAACCACTGGTACTCAATTTTACCCGTTTAATAAAATATAGTATGGAAAGATGCTTATTTTATTACATTCGTTAGAAAACCTATCAGTATAGAGTTACTTTGCCCTCCTTTTTAGCATGTATGAGATAATGGGGTAGGTTTTACAAATTTACTGAGGGACCGGAGACAAAGGGTATAATGATGCAATCCGTGCTATTTTAACTAATAGATAAATTACATGAATTGGGAATATTTTAAGACCCCTCCGATTAAGGAAGCAATTCTACAAATTCTGTTTTCAAATACAATTTCACGAAGTTGTCTAGAATCATTCAAGAATAGTGAGCTTATCAAACAGCAATTTTCCCAAGTTGGACCTCACTACAATTTAAATACAAATATCAGCGAGGACAATTTGGGTAAGGGTAAAATCGAGGCAAGTAAAACTTTTATTGGATACAATTTTTCTACTAAGGGCAAAAGACTGAGCTTGAGAACTAATAGCATTTCATTACATATTATAAATGAATATGGTGGATGGGAGAATACAATAGAAGAGTTTTCTAGAGTATGGAGTAGCTTATTGTTAATTGAGTCTAACATAAATATAGCTAGTATTTCAACAAGATACATCAATGATATTCGCCTACCGATCAAATCAAATGATTTAGTGCTCAGTGACTATTCGAACCTGTCCCCCAATTCGCCTAACTATCAGGGAAACGAAAATACTAGCTTTCTCATACAGCTAAACATACTAAACCAGACGAGGAACACAAGTTCTACTATTATAGAAACAATTCAAAAGCATGAGACTCCAAATGAAATAGGTCTCATTATTGACATTAACGTTGTCAAGGCCATTAATAATAATTCTTCAGATTTTAGTTTTGAATCTTTTGAAGATTGCAGAAATGAAAAAAATGGAATATTTTTCAATACTGTAACCGATAGAACCAAAGAAATAATTAGAAATCATGGGATATAACACTCAACCTATATTTGAGGCTCCTGTTCTTGGAATTTCAAATTCCGATACAGTATGTTTTAAAGGAGTCTATGAGCCATTCTTCGAAAAAGCCAATGGAGCCATTACTATTGGCTATGTAAAAAAGTCTCTAGCAGATAGGCTGACCGACTTCTTGAGCAATCAGCTTGTTCTATTATCTGATGAACAACTAAAAGTGGTCGAGAGCTTCATTAGTGTCTTAGATTCTTTATCTGCTAATATGATTAAGGAGGTGGAGATTTCACTATCTGTCGAACTAGAAGTTTGTTTTTCAAGGAAAACAGATAGAGGTTACTCCTTATTCGCTATTGATACGGATGGAGATTCTATGTATAGTTTTATCGGAACAGCCAAGGAGGATGATGCTCTCAATTTTTATACGATTGAAGAATTGGATCCAGAATTTGTGTCTCTCAAATTCTTCTCTAAATAAATCTACCTTGGATCATCATGAACATTGTCAGATTGAGTACATACCACACCATCTAAAAAGAAATGGACGAGACCCAATCAATGAGTTCTTTATATCTGAAAGGTTGTACAAGAGATGGAAAAATCCCAACACTAATCATCCTTATACTGATATTTCATTAACCGATTTATCTCATAATAGGCAGGGGACTTCAGAAAATATTTTGTCAGAACCTAGTGATGTTCTCTTCAATATAGATTCGAAAGATGGTTGTGAAAGATACGATGAGGCGTACATCGCAATAGAAATAATGGAGCTTACTGACGACCAAAAGTATTATAAAGAAATCGTTGATGACAAGAACTCCGCAATATGGGCTGAAATAACCCTTGAACACACTCCACTTGTATGTAATTACTCGCACTGCGAATTTGTTTTTTATTTCAAAGGTGAGAAGGTTAAATGGGTGAACTATGGAGCAACACTAGGTAGTACGGAGGCAAAAACTGTGCGCAAGACGTGTAGAAATGAGTTATCAAAGATGTTTGTACGAAAGGAGATTTGGCTGAATTGAACTCGAATAAAGGGAAAAGGTTATATGTGGTGGTCTAACCGATTTACTGATACGTTGGAATTAGCAGCAAATCGAGAGTGTACAAAGCAACAATGAGCAGCTTTCTCTGAATTCGCTTAAAGCCCTACCTTGTTAGGGCTTTTTTTATGAACTATCTCTAACGGGGGCATCAAGGATACAACTGCCGATGGAAGTCACACAATATGCCTTTGAAACCTTAAAAAAAGCGTTCTGTTAATCCTTTGTAAAAAGAGTTGACTTATGGAGAAAAAACCATCCATTGATTTAAATAGGCTAGCCATGCTAGATACAATGGCCCGTGATCAAAGGATCACCAATGATGATTTGATTTTTCATATGGCCAGATTTTTAATGAGTGCGAACTACAAAAGAACTCCTTACCAAATATATTTTCAAGGGGTTTACAGGGCACGAGCAGAATCATTCGATTCAATAGAGAAGGCTTGTGTTGAATTTGGACATGTCGGCAAGCTTTCCTTTCCTCCCAACGAGATTGCAAAAGCCAGCAGATGCAATCCAGATAAATCTTCCGTTTTTTATTGCTCTACGGAAAACTGTGTTCCAATTTTCGAAATCAGGCCTCAACAAGGATAATACGTTGTAATCGCTTTATTTAAACCAAAAAATGGTAATAATCTGGATTTGCTATTACCTGTTATAGGCGTGAAGCAGCTAAGAGAGAATCTGCTCAGGCGGAACCCTTATGACAAAATGGCCGAAATACTCTCTAAGGATATGCATTATATGGCTAGTGATGATCCCATCTCTTTAATGATTGATGACCATATAGCAGGCTGGTTTTCCCACCGGGTAGATGATTCATGTAAGTATATATATAGACTAACGACTGCTTTTTATAAAGCACTTGTCAATTTCGTTAAGTATGACAATGATGAGATTAATGCCTTAATTTACCCAAGTGTTGAAAGTGAAATTACTGGCTATAATATCGTGATGGAACAGAAGGTTGTTATGGATAACTTGGAGGTTAGTAAAGCTATTATTTTTAGTTTGGTCCATAAAAATGGAAGTAGTTATACTATAAAGCCTCTGAAAGAATCCTCTCATATAGAATCAGATGGTAAAATTATCTGGGCAGATGTCAAAAATGGCGGTCTATTGACATTTAATCCCGATACGCCTACTATTCCTTTCGATGATGATCAAATTTTTTCTTCGACAAAACGTCTTTTCTAACTAACTTGATGTACAATTTCAAAAACATCAATAGCCATGAAAACAGCGATAAGTACCAAGAAAAACAAAGAAAACAAGACCGAGATTATTACCCTGCGGGTAACAGAGCAACAGAAACAGGAGATCGAGCGGAAAGGAGCGGAAATGGGTTTGGGCATTAGTGCCTGCCTCTCCCACGTTTTGGCCGACTACGGGAATCTGAAAAAAGAGAGCCAGCAGGCCAATGCAAAAATGATCGAGGTGGTGACCCAAAAGGAGATCATGGAGCAAGCACTGCTGAAAACCCAGCAGGATTCCAAGACGTTGGACAATCCAGCCTTCACTGAGTGCTTTGAATCCGTCGTTGGGCAGGAGCTGAACGGTAAACTCAGTACCTCTAAGTATGATTTGTTGGGGGTATTGGCCACAAGGGCGGATATAACCAGGGTAGAAGATAACCTGGAAGTAGAAATCCCCTTGGAAGCCAAAAATTCGGTGCTGGAAAAAGAGGTACAGGGGTACCCCGTGTGGCAGATAGCTTTGGCCGCATTAGTTGTTTGTGCGGTGGTAGCCACTATCATCTATGCACAGCGTACTAGGAGCCGATAATGACCCGAAAATGTATGACAACCGCCACTATTGTTATGCAAGTGCAACTAAGCAACCCCTATACTTACAGGTGAGTGTGCCAAAATGTGGCCCAGGAGCCTTTTTTAGGAGAATAGAGGGGTATACATAGGCCAAATGCAGGCTGTGTGAAATTGTATGCTTTTGTATGCGGATATCATACAAAACCGACTCCACCCCCACCTTTGCGTTTTGAACCATGCAAAACCCGAATTTGTCAGTGTGTAGCGAAGTGTAGTTTTGGGGACCTGTTAAGTCGACTCTATCTCACTCGGACATAATCTATTCGGTTAGCCCATCCTTCTATTGCAAATTGTGGACTTAGATACGGCTTATCCCCTTTTGTCAGATACTATGTAAGCCAAAAGGCATTGACTGGCATACGTAAATCGAAAATAGATGGTAGTAAAATTAAATAATGGGTAGCTACTTTTATCAAATTGACAAACCCTACGAAGTAATTCACCCGCTACATTCGATTTTTTTTTCTTAACATTGGGGTAAGAAAAACTACACCCCGCCCCCCATGAACTTTACCCAGATTGAGACCAACGTCCAGCAGCTTATCCAAAACTCTCAGCCCGCTACTTTTATCTATGACCTGCTCCTGGCTTACGGCCAACCCAAAGCCTCCATCAAACGCTTGCAGATTGGCTCGCTGAACCTCGCCAAGCAGCCCGGCGAAATAGCCTGGAAGAAAAAACTGTACTACCGGGAGGTACCCGAAGGCGAGGACGTTCCCGCCCGACTGGCCGAGTTGCAAGCCGACGCCCCGGCCACGAAGCACGATCCCCGTTTTATCGTCGTTACCGATCATACCACGCTGGCTGCCTACGACCGCAAAACGCAGGAAAGTATCAGCTGCCCGCTGGCCGAACTGCCGAAGCACTTTGATTTTTTCTTGCCCTGGGCGGGGATGGAGAAAACCCAGCACCAAAACGAAAATCCCGCCGACGTAAAGGCCGCCGAGAAGATGGCCCGGCTCTACGACGAAATCAGGAAGGATAACCCCACCGATACGCCCGAGGCCGTGCATAGCCTCAATGTGTTTTTGTCGCGGTTGCTGTTCTGTTTTTTTGCGGAGGATACCGACATTTTCGCCAAGGGGCAGTTTACCAATGCCATCGGCAGCCACACGCAGGCCGACGGCAGCGACCTGAACGACTACCTCGACCGGCTCTTTGATACCTTGAATACAGACGCGATGCATCGCGTCTCTACCTTGCCCGCCTACCTCCGGGCCTTCCCGTACGTGAACGGCGGGCTATTTCGTACGCCCTACCCCGCGCCGGTGTTTATGCGCCGCAGCCGACAGGCCGTGATTGACAGCGGTGAGCTGGATTGGAGCGCCATCAATCCCGATATTTTTGGCTCCATGATTCAGGCCGTGATTACGCCCGAGCACCGGGGCGGGCTGGGCATGCACTATACCTCCGTGCCCAACATCATGAAGGTGATCGAGCCGCTGTTTCTCAACGAGCTGCATCAGGAGTTTGAAGCCGCGCAGGGTACCCCCAAAAAACTTAATGCTCTGCTCACGCGCATTCAGCGCATCAAGCTCTTTGACCCCGCCTGCGGCAGCGGCAATTTCCTAATCATTGCCTACAAGGAACTGCGGCGGCTCGAAATGAAGATTTTCCGGGCGCTCAATACCCTGGCGCTCTCCAACATCAGCCTGAGTAATTTTTACGGCATCGAGCTCGACGACTTTGCCCACGAGGTAGCCATTCTGTCGCTGTGGCTGGCGGAGCATCAGATGAACCAGGCGTTTTTCCGGGAGTTTGGCCGCTCCAAACCCTCTCTGCCCCTCACCGCCGCCGGGCGCATTGTGCAGGGCAACGCCTGCCGCCTCGACTGGGAAGCTATTTGTCCAAAGAGGGAAGGCGATGAGGTGTATATTCTGGGGAATCCGCCTTATCTGGGTTCATTCCTTCAAAATAAGGATCAAAAAGAGGATTTAGCTATTGTTTTTAAATCCTTCAAATCCTATAAAGATTTAGATTATATAGCATGTTGGTTTCTTAAAGCGTCATCTTTTATTGAAAATTACAATATAAAATTTGCGTTTGTTACAACTAATTCGATTTGCCAAGGTGAGCAAGTTGCTCTTTTATGGCCTTACATATTGAATAAGAAGCTAGAAATATTTTTTGCTCATCAATCTTTCAAATGGATCAATAATGCCAAAAATAATGCAGGTGTATATTGTACTATTATTGGAATTAGCAATTCAGGGGCTGTCTCGAAGAAAAAAATATTCAATACGAACTTAGTACAAGAGGTTGACAACATAAATCCTTACCTCTCTACGGGAAGTAGCGTATTTATCGCAAAAAGAATGAAGCCAATCTCTCAGATTCCCTCCATGAGCTATGGAAGTAAGATTGTCGATAATGGACAGTTGATATATTCAACGGAAGAAAAAAATGAACTTTTAACCAACTATCCAGAAGCGAACAAATTATTCAAAAGACTCCTTGGATCAGCAGAATTCATTAGAGGTTTAGAAAGATGGTGTTTGTATGTGAGTGAGTGTGAATATGACTTTGCCAATTCCATACCAGAAATTGCAACCCGATTCAATCTGGTTAAGATTTTTAGGCAACAAAGTACAGAGATAAGTACCAGGGAGATGGCCGACTCTCCTTACAAATTCTATTATTCTGCTCATAGTAACTCAAATTCAATTATAATACCAAGAACCTCATCGGAGAGGAGAGATTTACTCTACCCTACTATTTTTAGGTTCTGATAATGAGATAGTTGCTTTCTTACCCATCGAAACAGGCACATAATTTTAAAAATAAGGTCAGACCTGGCTGTTGTCTGATCGCGACTGATTTCACGGATTAG
>JBDNFP010000116.1:0-5673 GCA_041689775.1 Spirosomataceae bacterium | reverse complement strand
TAATTTATACTTTTCCAAGTGCCGCCCTTCACCCACTTGGAAAAGTAATAATATACGGTCTGCCAGGGCGGGAACTCACCCGGCACGTCGCGCCAGACGCAGCCGTTTTTCGTCACGTAAAGAACGGCATTGACTACTTCCTTCAAGTACCACTTGTGGCGGCGGCGGACTTGGATGATTTTTTTAATAACTTGCCAACTTGCGGCGGGGAGGTCTGAACTGTATGTTTTGATTCGCATTCATCAATATAGCCAGCCTTCCCGCTTTTTCAAATTAACTCAAACAGCTTCTAAAGTAATGATCGGCTATTGATCAAGTTCTTAGCCCGCCAGATGATCAGATTGACGCTAAATGGTTTATCAATAAAATCATCGACGCCGTTTTGAAGGCATACCAGTTTCTGGCTTTCGGAGTTACGGCCCGTCAGGATGATGAAGGGGATTTGCCGTAGTTCCTCATTACTTTTTACCTGTTTCAATAAGGTTAATCCATTCATGCCGGGCATGGAAAGATCACTAATGATCAGATCCACTGGTTCGGTGAGGAGATAGTTCCAGGCTTTCGTTCCGTTGGTAGCTTGTATCGTGGTAAAGTATGGGCTCAGGTGCTCGTTGAGGTGCGCCAGTAGGTCTGGATCATCATCAGCTAGTAGTACTTTTGGTTTATCCGTGCCCGTTTGACTGGTGGTTGCTTTCGGGGTAGTAATTGTCCTTTCCAGAATAGGAACTGACTGGCCGGATAGTTTGGTTTCATTGAGCTGAAAATACCTTTTCTCGATCGGTAGGTAAAATTCCACTTGGGTACCATCACCCTCTTGACTAACAATATCAATAAAACCACGATGCTTCTTGATCAGGCGGGCTACGAGATCTAGCCCTATGCCGGCCCCGGCCCGCTTATCCGCTTTCTTGGCATTGCTGGCCCGATAAAAACGCTCAAAAAGTTTCTTTACGTCTTCTGGGGGGATGCCGATGCCGGTATCCGAAATGGAGCACTGCAGGTACAAACCGGGGGTGGGAGAGGAGTCGGGGAGGTCAGAAGTAGCCAGCTCCACTACCTGGCCAGGTACCTCCACTTGCCCACCCGAAGGGGTGTACTTAATGGCGTTGTTGAGCAGGTTGAGCAAGATGATTTCGATCAATTCTTCGTCAAACCAAGCTTCATCAGGTTCCGGACCAAAGTTGTACAGGAGCCGGATATCCCGGACAATAGCCAGCGGCTCAGCTTCGTGGCAAAGGCGCTCCAAAGAAGCAATAATGAGTCCTTCGCTTACCTCCAGTAGAAACTCTCCTGCCTCACTCTTTCGAAGATTTATGATCTGATCAGAAATTCGTTTAAGTCGGAGAGTCTGTTCGTAGAGGTTATTCAAGACAGCTTGGTTTACTTTTTTTCCGGTCAGGGCTTTCTCTAATGGACCGAGGATGAGCGAGAGTCGGTTTTTGATTTCGTGGGAAAGGTCCGAAAAGTGAATCATCTGCTGCCCTTGCAGATCCATCAAGAACGCCTTTTCTTTCAGCTGTTCCTGCAACCGGTTCATTCTCGTCAAGAGTCGATAAAGGAGATAGCCGCCCGCCGCTACCACTAAGAAATAGAGTAGGTAGGCGGGCCAGCTTAACCAAAAGGGAGGCGCCACGTTGATCGCCAGGGTGTGGGTTTGATCCATCCAGTTTCCGTAACTGTCGGCCGCCTTCACTTGTAATTCGTACGAACCAGGTTTCAGATCGTGAAAATAGACTTCCTAACTACCGTTCAGGAGGTAATGCCAGTCTAGGTCTCTTCCCTTCAGCCGATAGGCGTAGCGGGTCTTGTCGGGGTTTGCAAAATTGAGGAGCGAAAAAGCTATCTCAAAGCTATTTTCCTTGCAGGTAAGCTGAATACCCTTCTCTGAGTCGTAGTTACGTAAGTATTCATTCCGGTCGATGGATAATTGCTTGTCTCCTTCTCTATGCAGGATTGAAAAAGCAGACCAGTAAAGCTTTGGTTTGTTTGTGGGTAGGGATGAAGTAAGCTGCAAGCGATACAGGCCGTTGCCGTTACCGAAATAGATAGCACCATTCTTGGTTTCAGCCACCGAATTGAAGGAGAAATTAGTGAACTTAATCCCATCATGTTGATTATAAGATAAAAACGGCACCGGGGCATTCTCCTGAAATACCGCAATACCGTTGTCGGTACTAATGATGATCTGATGCTGGTTATTCTCCCCAATGGCGCACACGACGTTAGAAGGTAATCCTTCCGCAATTGTAAACTGCCGAAAACTATCCTTTTCGGCGTTGTATAAATAAAGACCTCCCTCTCGGGTAGCCACCCAAAGCCGACCCTTGGAATCTTCCCGTAGATGCAAAATACGTCGGGAAATCGGACCATTGAGGTTCATTCCTGAGTATTTCTTTAATTCCCCCGTGGCAAGATTAACCT
This sequence comes from Spirosomataceae bacterium, assembly GCA_041689775.1. Taxonomy (GTDB): domain Bacteria; phylum Bacteroidota; class Bacteroidia; order Cytophagales; family Spirosomataceae; genus JBDNFP01. The sequence goes on along the minus strand of JBDNFP010000116.1, from coordinate 3,252 downwards.
TCAAAAGACCATCACCCCGGGAGCCAATCCATACATTTTGCTGACTGTCGCGTAGCATAACAAAAATGGTGGAAGTAGCATTGAATTGTTGGCTGGCTTTCCGTAGTAATTCACCGTAAAGAGTGCCTTCCGAATCACTATAACCCAGCAGGCCATTGTCGGTGCAGCCGAACCACCATTCGCCCGGACTAATTTCCAGTCCGCACGTGATTCTTTGCCCCGTAGAAAGTACGATAGTAGGTGTGGGAGTGGCAGAAAATGCATCAAATCGATACACGTTGGATTGCCCTAAGGCTAGATAGTACACTTTCTCCGACTTAGCCATTCGGTGTACCTCGTTAGGCAGTGTTATCTTCTGAAACTTCTGATCGCCGGGGTTAAATACGAATACACCATCATTCTTGGTGTTGAGCCAAAGCCGGTCTTCGTTTTCGGCGAAAATATGGTCGATATGTTGGTTGAGTAGCTGCTGACCGGGTACCACAATCCGAATTCTTTTGGCGAGTAAATCGGCCGGGCGTATTTTGAGCAACCCCCGTAACGTGCCGATCCAGATCACGTCTGCGCGATCAATGAAGGATGTCTCGATGTTATTATCTTCCAGTAACTCCGAAGGAGCAATAGCCTTTTGAAAGGCGAATTCTTTTTCGGAGACATCCGCCACGTAGTACATACGGCGGGTACTTATCAGTAGTTTTCCGTAGGGACCTTCGGAAATGGAGGTAATCTGGTCGAAGCCAGTTTCGTTGGAAGTGCCAAAATGATACTGCTTTGTTACACGTACTTTTTGGCCGTCCATGGTAACCTCAAACAGACCGTCGGCCTCGGTACCCACCAGAATTCGACCGCTTTTGGTCTGCTTGATAACCTGAACTGCGAAGGGAAAGGACAAGGAGAAAGCTTGCTCACTTCTGGGATCGAAACGAAATAAACCTTGGGAAGATCCTACCAATAGCTCACGTTTACCAATTGACACCACATCATTGATACTTCCTACTTGCTTTTGGAGGTCCGCCTGATTGTTGACTCCGGCGTGCAACGTGGTATCCGAGGCGGTAATACCGAACTGGTACAAACGAGCCTTAGAAGCGGCTATCCACATGCTGCCGTTTGGCATCAGGCGGAGCCGATTGTAAGGTTCTATAGTTTTGGAAAGGGTCCTAAAGTTTTCGGTTGTCTTGGTAAATAAACTGAGCCCGCTTTCCATCGCCACGACTATTCGGCCCCTTCTATCCTCGCTGACGTCGATTATCCGATTGGTAAATAGCGTATTGGTTTTATTGGGATGGGTTGAAAAGTGTCTTACCTGATACCCATCGTAGCAATAAAGTCCCGACCCTGTTCCTACCCAAAGTAGCCCCTCCGAGTCCTGGAAGATGCAATTGATGGCGCGGTTGGGTAGCCATTTCTCCTCCGAAATGATATACCGATCCTCCTGAATCTTTTGTCCGATTACCCGAAAGCTCAGGCTCAGAAAGATTAGAATGTAGATCAGTATATATTTTTGCATGCCGGTAGCTATCTTATAATTCAGTGGTTATCGCGCTTTTTAGTGACCAGATGGGATGAGGAGTTCGGGCGGTTTTTAGGATATTTTGCATTTCTTGTACCACCTCAGGGTGTTGATCCGCCACGTTATTTTTCTCGCCTATATCCTTAGAAAGGTCAAACAGTTCTATTTTTCCTCGTGGATCATGCCGAATCGCTTTCCAATCCCCTTTCCGAATGGCCTGATCGGTACTTTTATTTTCGTGAAACTCCCAGTAGAAATAGTCATGCTTGGGTTGTTCCTTGGGTTTTCCGGAGAGCGTGGGTAGGAGGGAGATACCGTCAGTTTTGATGGCAGGAGCACCGGCTATGTCCGCAAATGTAGGTAGCATATCCCAAAAGGCTGAGGCGAGATCGCTGACCGTACCGGGTGCAATCTGAGCCGGCCATCTTGCAATCATCGGTACCCGGATACCACCCTCGTAAAGATCTCTCTTTTTACCCCGCAACGGTCCACTACTGGTAAAGTAAGCCGGATTGGCTCCTCCTTCGTTATGCGGCCCATTATCACTGGTGAACATTATCAGGGTGTTTTTATCCAGTCCGAGTGCCTTTAACTTCTCTACTACTACCCCTACGCAGCTGTCGAGGTGCGCAACCTGCGCGGCGTAAGCCGCCGCCGGATATTGCTGCGACCGGTAGGCACCGGTGTTGTTGTCGGTTGTGTCGGGTTCTCCTTTTTTAACGTAAGGCTTTTCGTCCATTATACCTTTGTATTTTTCAAACATACCACTTTCCGGAAGTAACATTTCGGCGTGGGGAGTGGTGTAGGCCAGATACAGGAAAAAGGGTTTCTGTTGATTATCTTCAATGAAGCCCACCGCTTCGTTGGTAAACAGATCGTTAGAAAAACGCTTATTCGCCAGGTTTTTGTTTTCTGGAATCTCGATTCGCTCGCCGTTGCGGAATAGGTAGCTGGGAAACTGAAAATGAGCGTGCCCTTGGTTCAGGTAGCCGTAGCTGTAATCAAACCCTTGCTTATTGGGCACCCCGGTGGTGCCTTCCACCCCCATACCCCATTTGCCGATTACTCCGTTGGTGTAGCCTTTCTCCCGTAAGACTTCGGCTATCGTCACGTCCTCGTTCCGCAGTTCTAAGCAAGCGCCGAATCCGTAGGGCCCCGTTTCGTAATTGCCCCGTACGTGGTTGTTGCCCGTATGAAAGCCGCGCGAGAAGGCGCACATACCGAACTACCCGCGTAGTGATTGGTGAATAGTAAGCCTTCTTTGGCCAATTGATCAATGTGGGGAGTTTGGATAACCTTTTGACCATAGCAGCCCAAATCACCGTAGCCAAGGTCATCGGCCAATATATAGATGATGTTAGGCGGTTGTTTTTCCGGGGTAGTGGCGCAAGAAAAAGTAAAGAGGACTATTAATAATGGACTACAACGAAAGATTGACATGGATTGGTTAGTCTGGTTGAACACAATCAAATATAGCCAACCGCCCCGGTATACGCACGGCAGAAATTGCTGATGAACGATAAGTACCACCTAAATGACACGGGAACACGCCCCGTAAAGCAATATGAATGGGATTTGGAGCTTTTGATGATCTTACAAGTATAACTCATGTAAAATTTATATCTTAGTAGTACGTATCACCATAACCCGGGTGTAGGACAAGTTATTTATGCTGCTTGTTTTATTTGGTTAAGGACTATATTCCATTTTCCGCTGTGCCTGGCGACCCTGAGGTTGGC
>JBDNFP010000115.1:0-2880 GCA_041689775.1 Spirosomataceae bacterium | reverse complement strand
GAGCGGACAAGCCAGTGGCACTGGTTTGCCCCAGGGAACTGATCAAATAATCCGTGTATAGATCAAGGTCTGTTTTCATCTGCCAAATTTAATTCGCTTTTTCTATCATATACAATAGACTTGCGTAACATCAGTTAGTAATTAGACATTTATTTGCTTGATCGTTAATAAGCTTTTAAAGTAAGTTCGGTAAGCATTTACTGCCCACTAATTCTTCTTTAATATTTAATATTTTGAAAATCAGAATTGCTTTTATAAACTTTATTTGTGCCATTCTATTGGTAGTAGGGAAGAGTACGGCCCAAAAAATTGAGATGGGAGCAAGTCTTGGCGCATTCAACTACAAGGGAGACATCGCTACCGGTTTGAATCCTCGTTTTTTTCGGCCGGGGGGAAGCCTTTTCTTTCGCTACAACGCCAACCGTTCGCTCACGCTCCGAACCGAAGTACTCACCGGCAGTATTACTGGCGATGATCAGTACGCCAAAGACCCCTTTCAAAACGTCCGAAATCTATCTTTCAAAACCTCTGTGTCAGAAGCCAATCTAATCGGAGAATACAACTTTCTGAACTATCAAGATAGACGCTTCGCGGTCAACTGGACGCCCTACGTGTTTGGGGGAATCGGGTATTCCCGCTTTTCGCCCAAGCCGCGCACCGCTGACTACAAGACGACGGGCTGGGTGTTGCCTTTTGGGGTCGGTGTGAAGTATCAGATCAACCGTCCGTGGAATATTGGCATGGAATTTGGTTCACGAATAACCTTTACCGACTATCTCGATAACCTGGGTGGCCCGACTACTTCCCTCAACAAACTGGAACAGGGTGACCCTTCCACCAAGGACATGTATTATTACCTGGGTTTTTCGGTGAGCTACACCTTTTACCGAATCATTTGTCCTGAGTAGCTTTTTTGGAGCTGATAGCCATTAGCCGTTAGCCTTTTATTTTGCTGGTTACGAGTCTATTGTAATAGGAAAATGGATAACCACCCCTGTCACATTGAGCGTAGTCGAAATGCTCCGTACAGTACGGTTTAGCAGTCCAGTGTACTTGTTTAGAAGCTGTTAGCTGATCGCCGACAGCCGCCATTAATGATAATTCAAGCAATGAAAAACCGCTATTTGTTAATGACAAACCGCTAAAAAAAGCCAACCGCCGACACAAGAACCTATGAATAAAAACACTCTACTCATTATTGCCAGCATCCTTACGCTAGGCTCGGTTGCGGCCTTCATCGGCTACCGAAACTACACCAAGTCATTCAGTCCGGAAGCCGAGGCTACCTTCCAACAAAATGGATTCAAAATAGGGATAACCTTCTGTCAGCCGGCCAAGAAGGGGCGCCTGCTATTCGGTCGGGAGCAGGATAAAGCCCTCGTTCCTTACAACAAAGTATGGCGGACCGGAGCCAACGAAGCTACGGTATTCACCCTTACCAAAAATGTTCAGATCGCCGGTACCCCCATCCAAGCCGGTACGTATTCCCTGTGGACCATCCCCGGTCCGGGTAACTGGCAGGTGGTGATCAACCAGGAAAGCGGTCAATGGGGTACCGAGTACAACGACGGCAAAGATCTCGCCCGGATCGAGGTACCCATCCGGATCAAAACTCCGGTGACGGAAAACTTTACCATCTACTTCGAAGAAAAGGAAAACGGCGCCAACATGATCCTCAGCTGGGACCAAACCGAAGCCGTTATTCCGATCACTGCTGACAATTTTGAATGATAGAATAAATGATCCCTTAGCGGCAAGGGCCGCCCCGCCTTCACCCCTTTCCCCCAAAAAATCATGTTCGTCGATGCCATCGAAAAAGTAGATCAGTTTACCCGTCCGATTCATTTCATTGCCCGGTACTACGGGGGAGCGGAGATCATTCCGGGTTCCGCCACGCTCTTTTTTGTCAATGAGTTGGGGTGCGCTATAACCTGTCGGCACGTCGCCGAGCAGGTTCTCCAGGGCGATGCCTTGTACGGTCACTTCCTGAAGTTTAAAGCAGAAACCCGCCGTTTCGAAAAGGAAAAAAACTACGCGTTGCATCTGAAGCGCCTGGAAGACCACTACAAAATGGCTAAGGATACTACCATCCGGCTGCGCGCCAATTTTGTTAACTCGGTATCTAACTTTAAATCCATGACCACCCACCTGCACCCCACGCAGGACTTGGCCATTATTCAGTTCAACGATTTTGAGACGAGCTACTACCGGGGCCACGCGTATTTTCTGCGGGATGGGCGTAAAATCCGGCAGGGAAAGTCGCTTTGCCGGATGGGGTACCCCTTTCCGGAGTTTACCAACTACCGTTACAACAAAGACCTGGACGATATTGAATGGACCAACGAAGGACGTCTGAATACCCCCAGCTTTCCCATCGACGGCATCGTTACCCGACAGATCGGCGATCCAGTTTCCAACCAAGTGGTAGGGGTGGAGCTAAGTACCCCCGGTTTGCGCGGACAAAGTGGGGGACCGCTATTTGACACCAACGGCCTCGTGTACGGCATGCAGAGCGCCACCCGGCACTTACACCTGGGCTTTGATCAAATCAACCGGGAGGTAGTGATTGACGGCAAAAAGCAGCGGGTGTCCAACTACCCCTTCCTGAACGTGGGGCAGTGCGTGCACGTGGATGTCATTAAGCAGTTCCTGCGGGAGAAAAGTATTAAGTTCTACGAGGCCGATGCGGGGGAGGTGGTGGCGTAGGGGCGTTTTTTGTGCGCTGAGACTGTGAAATTATGTGACTCGTCCTAAAAAAAGTTTACACTTATTACTTATTAATCCTGATTCAAATTTACACATTTTTTTTAATCCTAAATACTGTTTACTGTTATTAAACCCCTCTTTGTGGAGTGGAGCGTAGCGGAACAAAGAGGGGTT
>JBDNFP010000114.1:0-60404 GCA_041689775.1 Spirosomataceae bacterium | reverse complement strand
GATACTTCGATCACTTTCGTATCGAAAGAAAAAGCTGCAAGGGAATTTATGGAAGGAACCAAAGAAGACTTCACTGCATTTCTTGGCGAGAATCCACTTCGAGATAGTTATCGTGTAAAAGTACAGGAGGAGTATTTTGAAGAGAGTAAACTCAAGGCAATAAAAGAAGATATCGAGAAAATTGAAGATGTTTACGAGGTAGTTTATCAGGAAAACCTGGCCGATGACATTAATAAGAATATCACGAAGCTATATATTGTCCTAGCCTCATTTGCCTTGGTAATGTTGATCATTATAGTTCTGTTAATCAACAATACCATCAAACTCGCCATCTATTCACAACGATTCCTCATCAGAAGTATGCAGCTAGTTGGCGCCACAAATGGATTTATTCAAAAACCATTTGTGGTCAGGGGAGCTACCCAAGGAGTAATCAGTGCTTTTATTGCCACAATTTTGCTGGTAGTTTTACAACAGGTTGCTATTCGCAATCTAGATGGTTTATCCCAATTGCAAGAAAACGACAAGCTTCTTTTATTAATAGCCATATTAATTATCCTTGGTATTCTCATCGGGGTTGTAAGCACTTTGCAGTCGCTATCTCGTTACCTAAAAATGTCTCTTGACGACCTTTACTAACCTTTTTAATATCTTTTCAACATGAGTTTAAAAAAAAATAATCTCCCATTTGTCGGCAGTAATTATCGATTAATGCTACTTGGGCTTTCCCTTATTCTCCTTGGTTTTTTTATCATGAGCCTCGACTCTGAGGAGTTCGGTTTCGGCACGCTCGGACTTACCGTAGGCCCAATCGTTACAGTCATTGGGTTTGTTATCGAATTTTGGGCAATACTCCGCAAACCATCTACTAAATGACTATCTGGCAAGCCATCATTCTCGCAATTATTGAGGGAATAACCGAGTTTTTACCGGTTTCATCCACCGGTCATATGATCATTGCCTCTTCATTCATGGGTATTAGTCATTCCGAGTTCACAAAAATGTTCACAGTTAATATCCAGTTCGGAGCCATCCTATCAGTTATTGTGCTCTACACTCGCAAATTCTTACAAACAGCTGATTTCTACTACAAGCTGTTTGTGGCCTTCATTCCAGCGGCAGTCATTGGTTTGTTGCTCAATGATTACATTGACGCCCTGTTAGAAAATGTAGTTGTGGTGGCCATATCCCTTCTGGTAGGTGGTATTATCCTCGTATTTATAGACCGTATTGCCAACGATTATCCCAAAGACAGAGAGATTACTTACCCAGAAGCCTTGAAAATTGGTTTTTACCAGTGTATTGCCATGGTACCTGGTGTTTCTCGTTCGGCTGCGACCATTATTGGTGGTATGTTTCAAGGGCTTACCCGGAAGCAATCTGCTGAATTTTCTTTCTTCCTGGCTGTACCTACCATGGCAGCCGCCGCTGGTTATAAGTTTCTTAAAACCTACGAAGTTATTCAACCGGGTGATATTAAAATCTTATTGCTAGGAAACCTCGTTGCGTTTATAGTAGCGATGATGGCCATCCGTTTTTTTATAAACTTCCTGACCAAGTATGGTTTTAAAGTCTTTGGATATTACAGAATTATTCTTGGTATAATTCTCCTTACATTGGTAGCTATGGGCTACAAACTAGAAATTGTTTAGAATGAATAACCCTAAGAATATAATTGAGACTCCTGATGAAGGTGAAATGATATTAATTGATAAGCCTCTCACATGGACTTCATTCGACGTAGTGAATAAGTTAAAGTACGGATGCAAATTCAAAAAAATAGGACACGCGGGCACGCTTGATCCACTTGCTACCGGGTTATTAATTCTTTGCACCGGTAAAATGACCAAGCAGATAGATTCCTACCAAGCCCAGGAAAAAGAATATACCGGCACCCTTTTTCTTGGAAAAACTACTCCATCCATTGACCTCGAAACTGAGTTTGATCAGGAATATCCCGTTGATCATATTACTGAATCTGACCTTCATACGGTAGCAAAGCAGCTTACCGGAACCTTACAACAACTACCGCCTATATATTCGGCCATTCGAATGAACGGCGAGCGTCTTTACAAAAAGGCCCGCAGGGGTGAAACCGTCGAAGTAAAACCAAGGGAAGTTACAGTATCTCAATTTGAGGTAGACGCCTCTGATTTCCCAATGGTTAATTTTAGAATTATTTGCACGAAAGGTACCTACGTCAGGAGTCTCGTGAGGGATTTTGGACAACTACTCCAAAGTGGAGCCTATTTATCTTCCCTAAGAAGAACCCGGATTGGAAACTTTCACATTGATAACGCTCATCAGCTCACTGATTTTATCCAAAAAAGGAGGACTGAATGGAATCTAAATGAGGATATATGAAGGTATATCATACCCTTGAAACATTTAAAAAACTCCCCAATGCCATTGTTACCAGCGGCACATTTGACGGAGTTCATCAGGGACACCAAAAAATATTAAGTCGATTAAAGGAAATTTCTAAAAATGTACATGGAGAAACGGTAGTACTTACTTTTTGGCCCCACCCGCGCATGATTGTTTCGGAGGATAGCCATGGTCTGCAATTGCTATCGACCATTGATGAAAAAATACAACTATTTGAATCTCTTGGCATTGATCATTTAATCATTACACCATTCACTCGCTCGTTTTCTGAACTATCTCCTTCTGAGTTCATCCAGCAAGTATTAGTAGATTATATTGGTACCAAGAAGTTCGTTATCGGGTACGATCACCGATTCGGCCGAAACCGCGAAGGTAGCTTTGAGTTCCTACAAAAGGTCGCTCCATCGTTTGGTTTTGATGTAGAAGAAATCCCTCGACAAGATATTGATGCTTTGGCTATTAGTTCAACCAGAATTCGCAAAGCGCTACTCAAAGGAAATGTTACAGAAGCTAATGAATTACTAGGTCTCCCCTATCGTTTCTCTGGCTTAGTGGTAAAAGGAAAACAGTTAGGTCGAAAACTAGGTTTTCCTACCGCGAATGTTGAAATAAAGGAAAACTACAAACTAATACCAGTTAATGGTGTATACGCAATTGAGGCGGTGCTCAGGGGCCAACTTTACAAGGGCATGCTCAATATAGGTATTCGTCCTACCGTAGATGGTTCCAACCGTACCATAGAAGCGCATTTATTCGATTTTCAGGAGGATATATACGGAGAACACCTGGAAATACGATTACTTCATTATTTACGACCAGAAATGAAATTTGATAGCCTTGACAACCTCGTAAGGCAAATAACAACTGATAAAGAAATTGCCCAAGCTCAAATGATGGACAAGTAGGAGCAAGAAATAAGTTACGTTCGGGTTTCGGTTAAGAAACCCGAACGTAACTACCAAGAATTTTTATGTGGCTTCCGTGCTTTTCCAAAATCTCTTTGATGGGCTTGTCTTCATAATGCCCCTCTAACTCAACCAAAAACCAGTAGCGGAAAGAAGAACCTTGCCGGAGCGGGCGGCTTTCGATTTTACTTAAATTAATACCCCGGTTGTGAAAGTCTTTAAGGAAATCGAATAGCACCCCGGGTTTATGAGTATTAGGCAAGTTTGCAATAATTGTGGTCTTATCTGATTGACTTTTCTGATTTTGAAAATCTTTCGAAATGATCAAGAAACGGGTTCTATTCTGATCACTATCCCCAATATTGTCAAACAAAACAGGAACTCCGTACATTCTGGCCGCGATGTGCGAGCAAATGGCGGCCGAATCTTGCTCTTTAAAGGCGAGCTTGGCCGCCTTTGACGTTGACTCTACCGGAATCAATTCTATGTTATTATTCTCAAAGTACTCCCGCAAGAACTTGCTACACTGCCGAAAAGCAATGTCTTTGGAATATATCCGCTTTATATCAGTCAAGGAATCAGACTGTGAAGCGAACGCGAAGTGAATAGATAGAAAGACTTCAGCGGCAATATGTAATTCTTTTTCACGGAGTAAATCAACGGTTTCGCCTACTACTCCCTCTTGATTGTTCTCGATCGGAACAACGCCAAACCTTGCTCTACCTGTTTCGACACTATCAAAAATAGAATGAATAGTTGGTAAAACGAGGTACTCGCTCATTCCACCAAATCGGCTCTCGGCGGCTTGGTGAGTAAAACTCCCCTCAGGACCTAAATAGGCAATTAGCTCGGGTAATTCAAGATTACGCGCAACGGCAAAAATTTCAAGAAAAATAGCATCTATGGCCGCTCTTGTAAGTAAACCCTTATTTTGCTTAAACAATCGATCGAGTATTTGCTTTTCTCTTTCGGGCCGATAGATAATTGTTTTTTGCGAACGCTTTAATTCGCCAACCTTCTTTACATACTCCATTCTGCTATTCAACAATACCAGGAGTTCGTCGTCTAATGCATCAATTTCCTTTCGAAGTTCTTGTAATTCCACAGGTTTAAGAAGAAGGTAAAAAATAAAGTTTGAAAGCTACACCGCCGACACAAGGTCTTCGCTATTCTTTTCTACTTTCAGATTATCAATAATGAATTTCTGTCGATCAGGTGAGTTTTTCCCCATGAAATATGCTAGAAGTTTTTGGATCGAGGTTTCCTTTTGCAAAATAATCGGTTCAAGGAGCATATCTTCCCCGATAAACTTCCCAAACTCATCAGGCGAAATCTCACCTAATCCTTTAAAGCGGGTGATTTCGGGCTTGCTTCCTAGTTTCTTAATAGCTCCTTGCTTTTCTTCTTCGGAATAACAATAGATTGTTTCTTTTTTATTCCGAACTCTGAATAATGGAGTTTCCAATATGTAAAGATGCCCATTTCTTACCAAGTCGGGGAAGAATTGAAGAAAGAAAGTCATAATTAATAACCGGATGTGCATCCCGTCTACGTCTGCGTCGGTGGCGATTACAATTCTGTTATAACGTAAATTTTCAATTCCATTCTCAATATCAAGCGCGTGTTGAAGTAGATTAAACTCTTCATTTTCGTACACTACTTTTTTATTCAAGCCAAAACAGTTGAGTGGCTTACCACGTAAACTAAAAACTGCCTGGGTTTGGACATTACGAGATTTGGTAATTGACCCACTCGCTGAATCTCCCTCCGTAATAAAAAGGGTTGTATTAAAACGCTCCTCCAATTTGGCATCCGTAAGGTGTTGTCGGCAATCACGAAGTTTCTTGTTGTGAAGATTGGCCTTTTTGGCACGTTCGTTCGCCAATTTTTTAATCCCCGCCAAATCCTTCCTTTCTCGTTCCGATTGCTCTATTCTTTTCTTGATTGCATCACGAGATTCGGGGTTCATGTGCAAATAATTATCAAGACGCTCCTTTATAAAATCGTTGATAAAAGAACGAATGGTCTGGCTATTTGGGTCAGGTGAGAGTGTATTAGACCCAAGCTTAGTCTTAGTCTGTGATTCAAAAATAGGCTCTTGCACCCTGATGGCAATAGCGGCTACGATGGAACTCCGTACATCTTCCGGGGCATAATCCTTACCAAAGTGCTCCCGCATTAACCTAACAATTGATTCTCTAAATGCCGCCAGGTGCGTCCCTCCTTGCGTGGTATACTGACCATTCACAAAGGAGTAATACTCCTCACCATATTGGTTGCCATGAGTCATAGCTAGCTCAATATCCTCCCCTTTCAGATGGATAATGGGGTACCTGATTGACTCCGGATCTGTCTTGTCCCGAAGTAAATCTAGTAATCCATTTTGTGAAAAGTACTTTTGCCCGTTAAACGTTATAATCAGCCCCGCGTTCAGATAGCAATAGTTCCTGATCATGCTATCTAAGTACTGTGGGATATATTTAAAGTTTTTAAAGATTACATTATCTGGCTCGAAGGCGATAAAGGTTCCATTCTTACCGGTAGAGGTCTCTTCGTTTGATTCTGAACTTAACTCTCCCTGATTAAATTCAGCCCACTTGGTTTTTCCTTCCCGGAAAGACTGTACTTTAAAATAACTCGAAAGGGCATTTACAGCCTTAGTACCTACTCCATTTAAGCCCACTGACTTTTGAAATGCTCCGGAGTCGTACTTACCCCCAGTGTTTATTTTAGAAACACAATCAATCACTTTACCAAGGGGAATACCACGGCCATAATCCCGCACTTCTACTCGATGCTCTGAAATCTTGATATCAATTACCTTTCCATTCCCCATCATATGTTCATCAATGGAATTGTCCATGATTTCCTTGACGAGAACATAAATACCATCATCCACAGAAGCTCCATCCCCAAGCTTCCCAATGTACATACCGGGCCGCAAGCGAATGTGCTCTTTCCAGTCTAATGACCGGATACTACTTTCATCATAATCGACCTTACTACTGTCTGCCATCTAAAAATATTATTTTCGATACACGATTTTCAAAGCAAATCTAACACTCTTTTGAGTTTAATAGGCTAATTCGGCATCATCCTTGGTTTCCTTAAAGTAGAAACTCTTTAAAAGAAGGAAAAATGTGATTTACTTTGCCCTTTCAGTTTTTTTGTACAAGATTTGTACTTTTAAAAGACAGATTCTCTCAAATCGTAAGTAAGCATAACCACTTCAATCATTACTGGTCCTACTATACGTGTCACAATTTTCATTTTTATGAACCTGAATACCCCCGCAATGTATCAGAAAATAATAGTGCTATTAGCATTGGTCTTATCTTTACCATCGCTACGAGCCCATTCGCAAGGAAACGCACCAGCCCCGGCTGCTCCAACCACAACCACCGCGCCATCTAGCACGCAGGGAACAACCAGCCAAGGCACTATTAATGACGTTAAAAGTGGCCAACCAGCAGCAAATATCCCTGCCTCAGAGAATAGTCTGAATAATAAATCGAATACAGAGGACGCCCTACGTGCCGCCCAAGAAAGCGAGAATGACGCCAAAAAAACGGCTATTTCACAAGCAGAACAAGAAAAAATTGCGCAAAGGGAAAAGATATTCGGATATTCTGTATTCGCCAACAAGACTTTCAACCCAATTCCGGATCAATTAATTGCGACACCCCGTGACTACACAATTGGGCCTGAGGATAACCTTAATTTATATATTTATGGCTACGCCCAGCTTCCTGACCAAGATTTGACCGTTAACAGGGATGGGTTTGTATCTATACCCAGGGTTGGAAATGTGAATTTAGGAGGAAAATCCATTGAGGAAGCTCAAAAAATCCTACTCGATCGCTTCTCCAAGTTTGTTCCCAGCCTGCTTGGTTCAAATGGTCAGGCTGCTCCTACCAAATTAATGCTGACCTTAGGTCAGATTCGCTCCATTAACGTTTTTGTTACTGGTGAGGTTATTAACCCTGGCACATACACTTTAACATCCTTATCATCCGCCTTCAACGCACTTTATCAAGCAGGAGGGCCGAATGAAATTGGATCCTTCAGGGAGATTAGGGTGATCAGGAATAATAAGGTAGTGTCTACTTTTGATGTTTACGACTATCTGACCAGAGGCACATTATCGGGTGATATTCGCCTTCAAAGTAACGACAACGTCAATGTTGGTTACTACAAAAAGCGAGTTGAGCTAACTGGAATTGTCAAGAAACCAGGGATCTACGAAGCCAAGGAGGGAGAAACTCTAAAAGATATGCTCAATTATGCTGGTGGATTTAGAGAAAATGCATTTAAAGACCAAGTCAAAGTTTACAGGATCGCGAATGGGCAACGTCGTATTGTCGATGTTTCTAAGGAGAAATACGATAGCTTTGGTCTAGAAACAGGCGATGAAATAGCAGTAGAAACAATTATTGACCGTTTTGAAAATATTGTAACAATCCAGGGTGCCGTAATGCGTCCGGGAGAATATTCAATTGATAATAACCCGAGCTTGAAGATTCTTCTTGATCACGCCTTGGGACTTCGTGAAGACGCATTCGTTGGCAGAATCAATATCACCAGAACCCGACCTGACCAATCCGTTGAAAATATTTCACTAAACCTTACGGATATCCTTAACAATAAAGTCCCTGATCTTCTCTTGACTAGGTTAGATATTATAACGATTCCGTCAAAGTTTGATTTGGCTGAAATATCAACGGTCCATATCCAAGGAGAGGTAAATAATAAAACAATTGGGGATAATGGTGGCAACTTCCCTTATATGTCTAATATGACGCTCGAAGATTTGATTGTAAGGGCTGGTGGATTTAAAGAATCCGCTAAGTCTTCTCAGGTAGAGGTAGTTCGTCGGGTTAGGAATTCAGATGCCAAGTCTGCCGATGCATTAATTTCAGAAGTTTATCAATTTGACGTTAGCCGAGATCTATCCCTCAATGGCAGTGGGTTTCCTTTAATGCCTTTTGATGAAGTAATCGTAAGAAAGTCACCCAACTACCAGGAACAACAATTCATCCTATTGGAAGGTGAGTTTTTGAATCCCGGTCAGTATGGAATTGCTAGTAAGAATGAAAAGATAACCGATTTAATTCGTCGTTCGGGTGGGCTCACTGACTTAGCTTATTTACAAGGAGCGACCCTTATCAGAACCACACCAGTATCCGAGTTTGAGGCACAGCAAACTGCCAATGCTATTGGGCAAATTTCAAACGATGTAAAAGGCGGGGCCTTCGACGTTGGCGGAACAGGTGAAACTCGACAAGAATTTATTGGTATTCAGCTCGATAAAATAATAAAAAATCCAAATTCAGACGAAAATCTGATCATTCAGGAGGAGGATATCATCCGTATTCCAAAGAGGCTGGAAACGGTTCAGGTAAAGGGGGAACTTCTGTACCCTACCACTGTAAAATATAACGACAGAATGTCTTTTTTAGATTACGTTTCTCAATCTGGTGGATTTACAAGGAAATCATTGCGCAGAAGTGCCTACGTTAAATATCCAAATGGATCTGTGGATAGGACTCGAAAATTTTTGGCTTTCAATGTATACCCCAAAGTTGAGCCAGGGTCAGAAATTTATGTCCCGGTAAAATCAGGTGCAGAATTATCCCCACAGCAAATTTTACAACAAGGTGTCGCCGTTACATCAACACTAATGACACTCATTCTTACCTTACTAGCCTTTCGTTCGATTAGATAATTAATAATATGTCAGTAGAAACAAAAAAAGTCCTACCCGAGGATCAGATTTCTCCCAAGGAAGTAGTACTAAAATTAGTATCAATAAAGAATTCCATTCTCAAGAACTGGAAAATAATCCTCCTCTTTTCTGTTGGCGGCTACGCGATAGGGTACGCATTAGATAGGTTTTTAAAAAAACCAGATCAATATATTGCGACTGTCTTATTCAACTTAGGTAGCGGTGGAGCAGGCTCAGGTAGCGGATTGGGAGATGTAGCAGGTTTACTCGGTCTAAACTCAACTCCTGATGCAAACATCTACACCGGCGAGAACTTCTTCTATTTTGTAAAATCGAGGCCTGTTGTTGAAAGAGCCTTGATGAAGGAAGTTGAAGTTGGAACAAAAAAAATGCTGCTTGCTAATTTTTACATCGATTCAAGCGCCATAAAAAAAGATCAATGGGAAAACAGTGAAAAATTCGAGGATTTTCATTTCACTAGTAATGATCCTGAAAAGTTCGACAAAACACAAAGACTTGCACTAAATGATGTTGTAGAAAGAGTGAAAATATGGACTGAAGTTTACCAACCAGATAGAAAATCATCATTTATCATGATTCAGGTTTCAGTCGAAAACCCGTTATTGGCCGAGACTTGGGCAAATACCCTGCTGGAAACAGTTGAAGAGGTCTATACTGAAAATCAAACTTCAAAAACTCGTAGAACACTTCGAGTGCTCCAATCAAGAGCAGACTCTCTGGCCGGTACATTAGGACGTACAGAAAATCGATTAGCGAAAGAATTGGATTATAGTGCACAGATTGTCGTTCCTGAGGGTAAAGTACAGGTTAACAAGCTTCAAAGAAGTTCGGCGTTTGTTCAACAATTGTACGTTGAAGCCATGAGGAACGTAGAGGCCATGAAAGTGTCACTGGTACGTGAAGCCCCACTATTTACTATTATAGAGCCGATAAAAAAGCCTGTGGATAGAAAGGTAGTATTAGCCAAAAGAGCTCAGATTGGCCTATTGATTGGACTGTTTCTATCATTCCTTCTGATTTATTTTAAGAGTGTATATTCTTCAATAATGAGTGATGCCCGCGAGTAAGTTCTAATGCAGAATTAGTTTGTACTATTAATTTGGCTAAATTCATAGCTAATATTCTATTTATCAAATACTTAAAAAAAGCTAACAACTACAAACTAATAGCTGTTAGCTACTTACAAAGTATAACTATGTCGTATAAAACCACAATCAAAGCTGGCGGATCCGAGAAGGATTATTGGAAAGACCTTTGGATAAACCGACAATTACTATGGATATTATCAAAGAGGGATATTTCTGTAAGGTATAAGCAAACATTGTTGGGCATAGGTTGGAGCGTAATCCGTCCACTCATGACAATGCTGGTAATGGCCTTTGTGTTTAGCTTTGTTGCTAAATTAAAGGGTGATCCTGGTATTCCCTACCCACTAATGATATTAGGGGGTCTTACTATCTGGTCCTTCTTTTCGAACTCTTTTAGTCAGATAAGCAATAGTGTTGTAATTAATTCAAATCTAGTTTCAAAGGTTTATTTCCCAAGATTGCTCATGCCACTGAGTGCTTTCTCCGTGGGGTTTATTGACTTTTTGATTTCTTTAAGCTTGTACATTGGGCTAAGCTTTTATTACAGCTACCCGCCAAGCGTAAATATTATATTCCTCCCTCTTTTTGTTGGCCTGACTTTTATCTGCTCCCTTGGATTTGGATTATTTTTCGCTGTAATCAATGTAAGATTCAGGGATATAGGCCAACTAATTCCATTTCTGGTCCAAGTAGGTATGTATATGTGTCCTATCGCTTACAGTAGTCGGTTAGTCGAAGGCAAATGGTTTTATAAATACTACCTGTTAAATCCAGTAGTTGGGATAATAGATGGCTTTAAATGGTGTTTACTAGGGGAAAAGGCCTACTTTGACCCTAGTAGTCTGTATTCCACAATAATCGTTTCAATAGTAGTATTGTTCATGTCTCTTATGTACTTTCGTAAGAAGGAAAATACATTTGTTGATCATATCTGATATAGTTTTATATAAATATGAAAGTAATTTCTGCTGAAAACATAAGTAAGAGATATATCATTGATCACCAGCGGTCCCAAAAGTCTTCGAGCCTCCGGGATGTTGTATCCAATACTTTTGAACAGCTTTTTAATAAGAATTCCAAAGTTGCTGATTTTAAAGAGAAAGAAGAGTTTTGGGCCCTTCAAGATGTTAATTTCGAAATAAACCAGGGAGATCGAATCGGTATTGTTGGCCATAATGGAGCAGGAAAATCTACTCTACTAAAAATATTGAGCCGAATTACCGATCCTACCACGGGTCAGGTAACAATTAATGGTAGGGTAGCCAGCCTTCTTGAAGTAGGAACAGGCTTCCACCCCGAACTAACCGGACGAGAAAATATTTTCCTGAACGGGGCTATTCTGGGAATGGGAAAACCAGAAATCAAGAAATCCTTTGATGCCATTGTAGATTTTGCTGGTGTTGAAAAATTTCTTGATACTCCTGTAAAGCGCTATTCCTCTGGAATGTACGTTCGGCTAGGTTTTGCCATCGCCGCTCACCTTGATCCTGAGATACTAATAATAGACGAAGTCTTGGCCGTTGGGGACGCTGAGTTTCAGAAGAAATGTCTTGGTAAAATGCGTGATGTATCGGAGAGTGGCAGAACCCTACTCTTTGTTAGCCATAACCTAACTGCCATTCAGGCACTTTGTAATAAGTCATTTTATTTTGAGAAGGGACGACTCATTGACCAGGGAGAAACAACCCATATCGTTAGTACCTACCTTAGTCGGGTTTCTCAAAAGCAGTTAGAGCGGCATTGGGACGAAATAGATCAGGCGCCAGGTAATCAAGATATCCGCGTAAAGAGTTTTAGATTACTCCCCGAGTATGTAGACAATCTGTTGCACATTGATGTGAGAACACCAATGAAACTGCAATTTGAATTCTGGAACTTGATAGAAGATGCTAACCTGAATTTGAGTCTGCATTTATACTCCTACACCGGGGAATGTATTTTTAACCTCGGCACTCAATCACAAGCATTTGCTAAGGGTATCGTAACTGGCGCGCTGGAAATCCCAGGGCACTTTCTGAACGATGGGTCGTACAACATTTCTATCATGGTCGTAAAGGATACCAGCGAAGTAATTTATAACATGGAAGATGCGCTTTCTTTTGATATCGAAGATTATAGAGAAAATGTGTCATGGTATGGAAAATGGCCAGGCTACATTCGTCCACAACTAAATTTTACATTGAAACAAACTGAATCTATTTTGAATGATTAATGTTACGAAAACCTTCTTACCTGATAAAGAAGAATATATTCAATATATCCACGAAATATGGGATAGAGTGCAACTCACCAATAACGGGCCCTTACTCCAAAAACTCGAAAATGAATTAAAAGCCTATCTAGGAGTTGAGAATCTCTACTATTGTTCAAACGGAACGATAGCACTACAAATAGCTTTAAAAGCACTGGAAATAAAAAAAGAGATAATTACCACTCCCTTCTCTTATTGCGCAACTACAAACTCCATCCTTTGGGAAAATTGCACTCCGGTTTTTGTAGATATTGACCCGCTTACGTTTAATATTGACCCTGCACTCATTGAAGCAGCTATTACCGAAAATACCCAGGCTATCATGGCAACCCATGTTTACGGTAACCCGTGCGCAGTTGAAGAAATTGAAGCCATCGCAAGAAAAAACTCATTAAAGGTTATTTACGACAGCGCCCACGGGTTTGGTGTTCGATATAAAGGCAAATCACTACTTTCATTCGGCGATATCAGTACTTGCAGCTTTCATGCCACCAAGGTATTCCATACTATTGAAGGGGGTGCAATTATTTCGAACCATCCCGAACTGCACCAGAAGCTTCATCTGTTAAGGGCTTTTGGTCATAAAGGGGATGAAGATTATTTTTTCGTGGGCATCAATGGTAAAAATTCAGAATTTCATGCCGCCATGGGGCTGTGTAATCTACCCCACGTATCTCATATTATTTCTGAAAGGAAAGCTATATTTGAACACTATGATTCCTTATTAAACTGGGACCATTTACAAAAACCTTTGATCCATCCAGAGATTGAGTATAATTACGCCTACTACCCCGTAGTATTTAAGTCAGAAGGCATAATGCGGCAAGTACAGGCTGCTTTAGTTCAAAACGAGATTATTCCCAGAAGGTATTTTTACCCCTCCTTAAATACTCTGGATTTCATGCCTAGGCACTATGAATGTCCAGTATCTGAGGATATTTCTTCCAGGGTATTGTGTCTGCCACTATATGTAGGTTTACCATCCGAAGAAACCGACCGGATTAGCCAAATCGTAAATAGTAACCTATGACCCTACTGTCATGGAAATAGTTTACTGGATCTCCTTCCTTTTACTTATTGTCACGATTGGTTTTGCCGCAAAAAAGATAAGCCAACCTTCACTAACTGAGTGGTTAATTTGTATTTTCATTCTATTGGTGGGTGTAATCATACCTATTGGTTATATTCTTTCTGCCCTTGATCTAACGGCCAATGTATTCGCTTGGATTATTGGCACTTTATCCATCTCAGGTTTATTCCACCTTGGGATCAACTTCTTTCGGCTAACAGACAAGAATGCTCCATATTCTATCAGATCCGTAGTCTTAAATCGATGGAATACATTCCGACAATGGTTTAGGGAGTTATCTCCTTATTTGAAAGTCTTATTTTCCTTCATGATTAGCACCATGCTGATTATCGGAATCACCAATCTATTAATCGTACTATTTACTGTTCCGAATGAATGGGATAGTATGACTGGGCACCTCAACCGGGTGGTCAGGTATATTCAGCGGGGTACTATGGAGCACTTTGGTGGTACAAACTGGAATATGGATACTTACCCGAAAAGTATCTGTACCATTCAGATCTACACTTATCTTGTATCAGGAAACATCGAAAATGCATTTAAGATAATACACCATACATCCTATTGGATCACCCTAATTGCTGTATTTGGTATTGCACAAAGAATTGGCAGAAACCTCTCAGCAAGCTTTTTTTGTGCATTTGCTTACAGTTTCTTTCTTGACTTTCTCATGCAATCCATTACTACGGAAACTGACATAGTACTTACCGCATATTTAAGCTGTTTACTTTACTTTTTATATACATTCCATAGTACCCAAAAAAACATTTACCTTTATCTGGCAGGCATAACCTTTGGGATTGTACTCGGGCACAAAGTAACATTTGTATTACTTCTCCCTTCGGTATTTGTACTGATGATCTACACGGTCTTTCTTTCACCTTCGTTTAAATCATTTTTCGATAAAACCATTAGACTTGGAACAGCCATTCTGATAGCTATTCTAATTTATACCCTTCCCACTGGCTATATAAAAAACATTCAGGTGTTTGGCCATCCTATCGGCCCACCAACTGCCTTAAAGCATCAATCAGTCGAACGGGCCGGTTCTATTCGTAATTTGGCCGAGCAAGGAAGCAGAAATGTAATTAGGTATTCTTACGATTTCTTTAACCTCGATGGTATCAGAAACGCACAATGGGGCTATGATTTGAATACCTTCATAAGAAAACCTATTGTAGAAGTTGAAGATGTATTCAAAATGCGTCTAGATGAAGAAACCGACTTTTCGATAGTACCCTTCACTTTCCAAAGAAGATTTGAATTTTATAATGCAAATCCTTATTGGGGTATTTTTGGTTTCGCACTTATACTTCCCCTAATTCTATTAGTGCTGGTGAGAGTATTCAAATCTCGGCCACATTATTTCCTGGGTATTGCATTTGTATTACATTTTCTGGCCTTATCATATTCAGCACCCTACGATCCATTTAAAGGAAGATATTTTATTGAGACGGGTATCTTTGGAGTACTTTTCTTATTAATGTTATTTTCTAATCATCGATTGTCCATTACCAAGCCACGTAGAGGAATTTGGAAAGCCTATGTGGGATCTATTGTGATCCTGGCTTGCGTTTCTGCCCTGATGTCTGTATTTCTGAATATAAGAGCTCTACCGTTTTCTGTTTATGGATTTGAGTCTGCATTTACCTCTGATCGAATGAAGTATCAAACATTTGCCAGGCCTGATACGTACCCTGCTTATGCGAAGTTTGATTCCTTGGTGCCCAATGATGCAAATGTAGCACTAGGCACCATAAATGATGACTTTGAGTACCCACTTTACGGGAAGGACCTAACCAGAAAATTAATCAGTATCAACCCGTTCGAACAAGGATTAAAGCCAATTCCCAAGGAAGCTGATTATATATTTTTCTCTAAGAATGTTATGAAACCTCTACCTACTGACATTCGGCTAGGAACAGATACTACTATGAAGGGACTCATTGTAAAGGGGGAAGACTATTACTTACGTAAATTGAAATAATATACCATGACCATCGCAATCATGCAGCCTTACTTTATGCCATATATTGGCTACTACCAATTGCTTAACGCAGTTGATAAATTGGTGCTGTATGATGACGTTAACTTCATTAATAAAGGTTGGATTAACCGAAACAATATCCTCGTGGGCGGCTCCTCTCACCTCTTTACCATACCGCTTCAAAACGCCAGCCAAAATAAATTAATAAACGAAATCAGTATTTCTGGTGACCTAAACTGGAAGAAAAAGTTATTAAAAACAGTCCAGCAAGCTTATCAAAAGGCTCCTTTTTTTTCTACAACTTTCGGCCTATTACAAGAGATATTGCAGACTAAATCCGATACCATTACTGAATTGTGCCTTGTATCTCTTAAAGAGACCGCTAAATACATAGGAATAGATACGGAGATTATCCCTTCATCTAGTATCTACTCCAACACCGATCTTAAAGGACAAGAAAGAATACTTTCTATCTGTACCTCTGAATCAGCTGATCATTACATCAACCCCATTGGGGGAATAGACCTTTATGATCAAAGTATTTTTCATGATGCTGGTATTCAGCTCCATTTTATCAAAAGTAAACCTTTTACTTACGAACAATTCTCTAATTCATTTGTACCTTGGTTATCTATAATTGATGTGCTGATGTTTAATAGCCCCGAGGAAGTACAGTCACAATTACCTGAATTTGAACTTATTTAGCCATGGCGAAAGTAGTATTATTTGGAATTCTGGATACCGCAGAACTAGCTCATTACTATCTAGAACATGATTCTGAACACGAAGTTGTTGCCTTCGCCGTAAACAGGGAGTATTTAAAGGAATCATTATTCCGCGGTTTGCCACTTGTTGCATTTGAGGATGTTGAAACACTTTTTCCTCCCAGTGAATATTCATTTTTTGCGCCAATGACAGCCCGAAATATGAATCGAAACAGGGAGAGTATTTATAATGAAGCCAAAGCCAAGGGGTACACCCTAATTTCATATATAAGTTCGCATGCCACAATCTTCGATAAGAGTGTTATTGGTGATAATTGTTTCATTTTGGAAGATAATACCATTCAACCCTTCACCACCGTTGGTAACAATGTAGTGATGTGGAGTGGCAACCACATTGGACATCACGGAACAATACATGACCACGTCTTCTTTACCTCGCACGTTGTACTTTCGGGGCATTGCAATGTAGAATCCTATTCTTTCTTCGGGGTAAACAGCACGATACGAGATTATATCCGGGTGGCACAAGGTACCTTGGTGGGCATGGGATCGGCCATTACCAAAGAAACGGAGGAATGGGGTATTTACATAGGTAATCCGGCCAAGAAGGTTCCTGGCAAGAAAAGTTTTGAAGCTTATTGATCCTTCTTACCTTTGGGACTACCCATTATTGCATAATTATTCTTAATGAATTCACGGAAGGTTCTATTTATTTCCCACGATGCTAATCGTGCCGGAAGTCAGTTATTATTACTCCAACTGATTAAACTATTGAGAGAGCAGGGAGTTTATTCACACCTCCTGCTTTCTGATGATGGCGAATTATTAGAAGAGTTTGCGAATATTACCACTATTTCAGTCCTTAATCCTTCTCCCCCAGTACAAAAGCGAACCTTTCTAAATAAAGTACGCTCCCAAATGCCATTCTGGAAATCCAGAATAAAGGGTGTCAGCAGAAAAAATTATCTTAAGATCCAAAAAGACTTAGAGGATCAGAATTTTGCACTAGTATTCGTAAACTCTGTGGCCAATGCAGGTCTGTACGAAGAATTCTTGACTTTTTTGCACCATATACCCCTGGTAGTTTTTGCTCACGAACTCAAAATGTCGGTAGAAATTTACACCAAGGAATCTCATTTAAAATTCCTTTTAGATAAGAGTTCTCACCTAATTACAGTATCAAATGCTGTGTCAGACTACTATTTGGAGCATTTTAATTATCCTAAGTCCCGGTCAAGCACGTTTACCCTGATCAATTCCAAGGAGATATTAGAGAAAATAAAAATAACTGATTCAGATTATCTGGAAAGAAATTTCAATATTCCTTCTGATGCTATTGTGGTTGGTGGTTGCGGAAACGCAGAATGGAGAAAAGGGAACGATATTTTTAACTTAATTGCCCGACAAGTAATTGAGAAACTTGCCGGGATACCAATTTATTTCGTTTGGGTTGGTGCCGGTTCAAAACAGCCCTTTTATGAACTGATCAGGTTTGACATTGAGCAATTTGCACTTACGGATCGAATCATACTGATTCCTCCTACTCCCAATGCATTGGATATCATGACTAGATTCGATATTTTTCTCCTAACCTCACGAGAAGATCCTTATCCTTTGGTTGTCTTAGAAGCGGCCCTCTTACAGAAACCGATCGTATGTTTTAAAAATGCAGGCGGCGCTCCTGAGTTAGTAGAAGAAGATGCCGGTACGATAGTAGATTACCTTGATATTAGTCAAGCATCAAATGCCATTGTAGAGTTAATTGTAAATCCTGCCGATTGTAAGAGAAAGGGTTTAAGAGCAAAACAAAAAGTTTTGGAAAGGCACAATACAGAAAAAAGTATTCAAAAGTTCTTGTCAATAATTGAAGATAACATGGCAAGACCTTTACTAGAAATTAACTCTTAAAATGACCGTAGCTTTTACTATTTGCTCCATTAACTACATGGCACAAGCCAAAACGCTTGGAGATTCTTTAAAAAAAACAAACCCAGAAATTCAATATTTTATCGGTTTAGTAGATAGGCTGGAAGGTATTACATTTTCGGAGGATCATAGTTTGCCTTATACACTTCTCGAGGTTCATCAAATTGGTATAAGTCAATTTGATCAGATGTGCGAAGACTACAATATTACAGAGCTTAATACTGCTGTTAAGCCCTATTTTTTTAGTTACTTTTTCAATAAGTACAAGCAAGCCGAAAAAGTAATATATTTTGATCCAGATATTATTATTTATCAGCATCTTACACAACTTTTAAAGAAATTAGACTACCACAGTGCAGTTGTAACACCACACATTTGCTCACCTATTGAAGACACAAAAACACCGAATGAACTTCATCATTTAAATACGGGCGTCTTCAATCTCGGTTTTTGTGCCTTCCGAAGAAGTACAGCATCATTAGATTTCATAACGTGGTGGGAGCTGAAATTAAGGGATGAATGTAAAATCTCACTCTGTGAGGGACTTTTCGTAGATCAAAACTGGATGAATTTTGTCACACTGTTTCTTCCAGACACCTATATTGAAAAGGATTTGGGGTACAACGTTGCGTATTGGAATTTACACGAACGAAGGTTTTCACAATTTGAGGAGAACTACTATATTAATGATACTATTCCATTGATCTTTTTTCATTACAGCGGTTATGACCCCAGAAAGCCTGAGGAACTATCAAAATACCAGAATCGGTTTAGGTTTGATGAAAGAATGGATTTAAAAAGTCTATTTGAAAATTATCATACTAAACTTCTCGAAAACGGAAATGATTATTTCAGGGCGTTCCCATGTAAATACATAAAACCAGAAAAAGTTTATAAATACCAAAGAGTTAGGAAAGCACTCATTGCACCACTGACTACTCTTTTGAAGATTATTGATACAGCATAGATGAAAGAGCAAGTAACTGTCCTGATTCCTTTATTTGGAAATAACCTTTCAGAGTATGAAATTGCTTCTTTACGTAGCTGTAATGAACATTTGAATAGCTTTCCTATTACTTTCATTAAAGCAGAAAGTAATCAATGTCTAGAACAGGCCCAAGAACTATGTCCCTCCGCCGATTTCGTTTCTTTTGATGATCGTTACTTTTCAAATCAGTTTAACTACACTAAGCTCCTTTTAAGTGAGAACTTATATGCGCAGTTCGGTTGGAGTAAGTACCTATTGATCAACGAACTAAAAGCAGAAATAAATAAAAATGAATTATCTTATTGGTGTAGGCAAGGTTTTGATTTTGTTCAAGGTGCAGTGCCTTGCGACCAACAAGAAACAATTCAAGATAAGCTATTCAAGAGGTTAAATACGTCCAATTACCTGTACACAAAGGATAAAACCCTAACTTCATTTGAAGAACTAGGCGGTTTATCACTCCGATTAGTTGAAAGATGTTGGAAAATTGTTAAAAATAACAAGAGAACGATAAACTCATTTCTTTCAAACCGAAAGGAGGCCATAAACGATTCTATATTTTGGGAATACTATATCAATCGATGGTGGCCACAACTTAACGTACCCAATGAGATAGCACGGTCCCGGTTTATTCAATTATTGAATAGCTTGGAAATACAAGAAATTAGAAATGAGCCATTTGCCCAAGCTCCAAACAAGCATTTATAGACCTCTCCAAACCTGAAATGAAAATCGCTTTTACTATATGCAACCGAGATCATTTAAAGAACGCGCTATGCCTTGGTCAGTCCTTATTAAACTTTAACCCTGATTACAAATTTTTTATAGGCTGGGTAGATTCTGTACCATTAAATAACCTACCTGATTGGGTTGAACCTATTGAAGTGGATTCTTTAAAAAATTCACCTTGGGAGGAAATGGCAGATAAATACTACGAGCATGAATTATTGGCTGCCTTAAAGCCATTTTTTATCCGAGAGCTTATTCATACCTATCCGGAATTTGAAGAACTAATCTACCTATCCCCCACTACCTTCATTCTAGGTCCAATCGAGAGCGTAATAAATAAGAATTCTTTCATTCAACTTACTCCTCATCGTACAAAACCGATAGGTCAGTCCCAATCATGTGATTTGGATGACAAACGTATATTGAATATTGGTATGTTTACGAATGGAACCATTATCATACATCCTTCTAACCAAACACATTCTTTATTAAGTTGGTGGGAAAAAAGAGCGGTAGATCGGCACTATCTAGACTTGTGCGATGGAATGGCAATGGATCAATTATGGTTAAATTATTTACCCATATATTTTAATAATGTTTCTGTTATACAGCAAGTAGCTTGGCATTTCGGACTGCATTCCGTTATTGGATCCACATTAAAATTTCACAATGAAGAGTATGTCGTAAATGATGCCCCATTAATTTCAGTCGAGTTTGCGGGAATCGTTGATTACCACCCTATCTGGTCTGATCATAATAGGTTAACTACGAATGATAAGGACTGGATCAACCTGAAAAGCCTCTATCTGGAACAGTGTGACACATACGAAAAGCTATGTTCTTTTATTGGTGTTAGTTATGGAAAAAAGGTCAGAGTCAAAAGTTATAGAAATATCAGAAAAAAGGTCGTGAAGGTCTTATCTTTCATTATTTCAAGTATTAAACATTTTGATTTGACTCATAATTAAATAAAAACAATGGAGTCACTAACATTTTATACAGATGTCTTAAAACAGTTTATTGAGAATTTGAAAGTTCCAAAACTTGAAAATAGTAAAGCATTCCCAAAGCTTAGTATTATAACCCCCTCCTACAATCAGGGTAAGTACCTTGAAAGAACAATTTTGAGCGTTCTAAACCAAGGATACCCAAACCTTGAATACATCATTATTGACGGGGGGTCAGAGGATAACAGCGTTGAAATAATTAAACGATATGAAAAATATATTGCCTTTTGGGTGAGCGAAAAAGATAAAGGACAGGTAGATGCATTAAATAAAGGGTTTAGAATTGCTACCGGTGACTGGCTTGGTTTCCAAAATTCTGATGATGTCTATTTTCCTGGAACCCTACCCTATTTTGGGCAGGTAGTTACAGAGAACCCTTCTTATGACATCGTTTATGGCGACTTATTCATTATAGATCAAGAGGATACAGTCACAGAATTATTGAAAACTGTGCCTTATAATCTAAATTCACAATTAATTGAGGGGATGCAAATACATAATCAGTCGCTTTTCTTTAAGAAAGAACTTTTGGAGAAGTACGGAATGCTAAGCACAAAGTATCAATTTGCATTTGATTATGAATTTGTGACTAGGTTTACCCTTGATAGAGTAATAAAAGTAAAAAGGGTCAATCAATTATCTGGTGCATTAAGAGTACATCAAGAGGCAAAGTCTTCCACGATTGCGGAATTAGGGAGAAAGGAACACTCAGAAATTCAAGAAGCCTATTTTAAAGAGGTTTTAAGCCCCTTTCCCAGAAAAGTCCTGTATTTTTACTGCCGGTTAAGGAAACTGTACTACTTAATCCGCGAGGGAGATTGGGATTATATAATTCATCGTCAGATTATTATTGTCAAATGAATACAAAAAATTTACTAGCCTTATTTAATAATTTACGCTATTCCGCAGGGATAGCCATGCTATTTAACGGGTTTCCAATTATATTTTTCATCAGGGATACATTGCGCATTGGTCCTGCCAGTAATGTCTTTTCGGCATTATTCTTTGGTCTTGCATTATTGTTAATGATACCGGCGCACTTATTCATCAGATTGTATAAGCCTAACCTTACACTACTGAAATACGCATCTTTATTTCTTGGCTTGTCATTGTATCACTTTTTTGTATTTAACAATACTGGTCTGGATACTTTTGTGGAGTTAGGAAACTATGTTATTACTTTGGTGTTTCTATTTCTGATTATACACGTACCCAATCAAGTAAAGGATACACTTGTCCCAATTCTATTCCTATTTGCTTTTTTTTCTAATCTTACCCTCATTTACTCTCTTTTAACAGATCCGAATTGGAAAATCGGAATGAGAGCTGCTGTTACGTTTGAAAATTCAAATGCTCAAGAAGGAGGAAACCCTCATATTGCAGCAAGGAATGGTTTGGTTTCACTATTGACCGCATTAGTGCTTATTTGGCAATACAAAAATATTTTAATCAGGGCCTTTTTGCTGGCATCTACCTTATTCAGCATCGCAGTGTTAGTACTAGCCCAGGTAAAGTCTTCTTTACTTGCAGTTGGCCTAATGTTAGGAATATTTTTTTTAGTAAATGCAAACTTTAATAGTTTAGTTAGCATCACAAAAAAAGTTTTCACTTTCCGTAATTTAATCTATTCCATCCTTGCTTACATTGCCCTGAATATAGTTTTAAGCAGGTATAGCGATTTGTACAGTCTTTTATACGGATATTGGTACGGATTTGAGTCGAAAATCATGGACGTCCTATTCACTGCTTTTGGAGTGAAGCTATCCGAGACTGCCGGTGTCGATGCCTCGGCAATGGGACGTGTAACTAGTTTCAGTTACCTTAGTAATGCTATGTATAATCCAGAGTTAATATTGCTTGGGAAAGGTTATAAAGACTCTTTTATGGATGTTCCTTTGATCGAGTCCTTAATAAATCACGGTATACTAGGATTGGTATTTTTTGGTGGATTCAATCTGTATCTCTTTATGTATACTATCCAAGAGATCCGCAAACCAACCAATCCACTCACCTTGTTCCTTGCCTATTTCTTCATTTATTTCATAGTGTTATTAATATCTAATGGTCGTCCATACGATGTTTCATTTTGGTTTCCCTACGTTGTAATGATTCGATTCTTAGGTATAAAATTTATTGAATCACCGTTAGAATTATCAAAATAATTTTCTACTCAATCTACTTAATTACAGTACTTTATAACAATAAACTGGGGTCCGTAGATTATCTATAAATACTTTTATTGGCTCCATTCCTTCTAGTTTAATATCAGCAATAAAATAAGAATACTTGCCAGACTTAAAGTCAGCGATCGCTGCGGTTGTTGGTACGCTATGGCTTGCAAGCTCAACTGTTTCAAGATATACATCGTAGTCATACCTCTTTGCCGAATTTAATTTGTAATACTGCATCAATATTTGATATTGTATATCATATTGTCTTTCGTCTTCGAAGCAAAACGACTTGGCTACCAAAGGTAGATCAAATTGACTCCCGTTATCTTTCCGACCTAAGAGATACCCTATTTTTCTTACCATTTTTAAGGGATCTCTGTTTTGTTCGGCTTCCCGGGCTAAACAATTGATAGATTTTGGCAGGTAAAATTCCAATTCTGGCAGCACTAATAAGCGAGTATTTGAGGGGAGGGTATTTATCCAATGGAACGCCATTTCAATATTAGATACCACATGACTTCTTTTTTGAAACTCCCAATAGGAAGTTAAACTGGGTAATATTAAAACTACTACCAAGACCGAAGCAATTAGCCACCCCTTGTTAATCTTTTCGCTGATTAAAACAATACCCAAAGCGCTTATGATGACCGTAAGTATACCAGCTGGAAGCACATGGGTGTCATAAATTTTGGAGGAGCGAAGAACTAACACTAAAAAAAGAAACCAGTTTCCAATTAGTATCCAATGAAATGGTGATTTAGAACTCAATAATTTCCAAATACCAAAGCCACAAAGGATAATTATCAGGTAACTAATTGGGGAACTAAGGTATTCACGTACATAATCTACATTGAATAAGGTTGTCATTGGCTTATCTTGCATCTTCGCCAATATTCCGCCAACAAAAGACTTCAAAACAACAAGAGTATCGGTAATCAGGAACGGGCAAAGAATAATAAAAACTCCAATTATTAATAATAGAGAATAAATGGTTCTCTTAGACTTTCGGGAGTCACTTAAAAAATAAACTGCCCCTAGTACAATGGGGCTAACAAACACAAAAAGTAATCTTTCGGACAAGATCACTCCAAATAAAACAGGTATCACCCAAAAGGAATTCTTATCAAGTACATCCGTAAAAATAACATAGGAAAGGAGGTACATAAATAAAACACCAGCCAATGCCTCGGGCCTTAAAACAGGCGCGTTAAACCATATTACGTAGGATGATACACAAGTATAAGCCAAAACCTGCCTAGTAATTGGCGTAAGTAATTTATGCTTTCTACTAAAAAAAAATCTGATTAACAAAATAAGGATTATTCCTACCTCGATTAGCTGAATCGCCCGAAGTTCTATTATAAAATTCTCTCTCGATGTTAGATAATTAAATGCCTCCACATCAAATTTCTTAAACAGATCCAATAATTCACTCGAATTATTGGATCCGGATAGTATGCTAACCAGTACCTTACTACCAAATAGAATAAAGGCAATTAGAATACTCGGTGAGGCAGGCCAATCCAAACCACGAGGTGTATTTCCATACCACAAGAATACTCCTGAATCTGCTATAAAATTCTCATCAACAGAGAAATACCCAAAAAAAGGAGGGTTGATCACACTTACATAAAAGGTGTAAGACCAGATTATTAGCAGAAACAAATAGGCAATAGATGATGTATTTTTAATTCCAAACATGATAGTCAATTGTGAATATGTGAGGTCTATACCGAAAGTAGTTCTAAATTTGCAGCGTATTAAGCCCCAAATTTAGAAAAGCAAAATGCCAAAACTCCTATTCAGAATTTTAATTTTTCTGACAATAGTTTCTTTAATCCTCGAACTAGTGCTACGCTTGGGTTTTGGATTTTGTAATACTCCATTATACATTTCAGACCCTGATTTTGAATATATATACGCTCCAAATCAAGAGGTTAGACGTTTTGGGAATATTATTCGTACCAACGAGTATTCAATGCGCAGCGGATCCATTTCCAATAAAGATACTACTGTCATTCTTCTTGTTGGTGACTCCGTAGTACTAGGGGGAAGCCTCACCGATAATGATAGCCTTGCCAGTACCCTATTGGAATACAGACTATCTAAGGCATTAAACAGAGTCGTAAGAGTACTAAACATTGCCGCTGGATCCTGGGGACCAGATAATATCGCAGCCTATCTGAACAAATACAGTCTATTTAATGCCGATCTTATTTGTTTAATGGCAAGCAGCCATGATGCGCACGATAACATGACTCATGCCGATCAAGTAGGGATTGATATTAACCTTCCTAACAAACAATTTGATTGGGCACTCAAAGAATTGTGGGTTCGTTATTTATATCCACGGTATTTTAAAGGCATTTCCGATACTAGTACAGATTTTGCTCCGATAGCAGTTGGTGATGCGGGGATTCATAAAAATGGGGTCGGATTTAATCCCGGATTCAACCAAATGAAAACAATTGCAAAATCAGCCAAAATCCCTTTTCTATTAGTGTTACATCCCGAAACGAGTGAAATCCAGTCTGGTCAATACAACTACGAGGGGCAGGAAATTATTCAATTTGCAAAGAAAGATTCCGTTCTCCTCATAAAAGAACTTTTTGAATGGAAGCCGACCCTCAGCCTGTACCGGGAGAATGACGTGGTACATTACAATGATGAAGGACAAAGGTATTTAGCCAAGAACTTATATCCCATATTTTTAAACTATTTAATCCCAAAGCCCTGATGCGAATATTGATTGTTCACAACCAGCTGTGGGCCCACTATAAATCGGTTCTATTTGAAGCAATTCAAAATACGTTAATAGACCAATCCTCATCAAGCTCGCTTCTTGTGGCTCAAATTGCCTTATACGAGAAAAGCAGGGAAAGTATGCTGGGAAGTACTAATCTGGCTGAATATGACTATCCTTACAAACTTCTCTTTAATCGAAGCCTGGATTCGGTTGGTATCATTGAAAGAACTACTGCCCTTTTTCGGGAATTTTTCGCTTATAAACCTGATATCCTGAATATTACCGGCTATTTTGATGTAGCGCAGGTAGTGTTGATGGTATATGCCAGGTTAGTGGGGGTTAAAGTTATCATCTCATCCGAATCATCCCTTGCCGACAAGGCACGTTCTCCATTAAAAGAGTCATTAAAAAAACTTATTCTGGGGAGGGCAAATGCTTTTTTTTGCTTCGGAAGTAGTACGGCCACGTATCTTCAAACCTTAGGCATTCCGATTAATAAAATCTTGGTCAAAAAGGCCGCCGTGGTTGATAATGCCCGAATTAGAAGTCAATATTTATCGGCTAAGACCAGTACGACAACAGCCAAGACACATAACTTTATCTATGTTGGCAGGCTTGCCGAGGAGAAAAACCTACAAACACTACTGTCCGCTTACAAAGACTCTCTGGCAAATGAAATGGCTGATAACAACTGGGGGCTTATCATTGTAGGTGAAGGACCTGAACGTGCCACACTGGAAGCATTTGCAAATAATCATAGCTTGGAAAATGTGACATTCATCGGGGGGGTATCGTGGCAGGAAGTACCTACATCACTTGCTCGGGCGTCCGTTTTGATTCTACCAAGCTACTCCGAACCCTGGGGTTTAGTTGTTAATGAAGCTATGGTTTGCGGAATGCCTGTCATTGTTTCAGAAAATTGCGGATGTGTATCAGATCTTGTTGAACCTTCTGGAAACGGTTTTATCTTTGACCCTACCGACAAGAACGCGCTAATTGAGGCCATGAACTACTGTGTAAACCATCCAGACCAACTAACAAAATTCGGTAATCGTTCAAAAGAAATAATTAAATTATTTAGTCCTCAATCAGTGGCAATTGACATGGTAAAAGCCTACCAACAATTAGCTTGAAAATATAGAAATTGATGAAAATTCTAAATATTTGCGCCTATACCTGGGCAATTGGCGGGCCGGCACGGATAATTTATGATCATACAACGGAGGCAATAAAAAATGGCCATCAGGTCGATATTGCCAGTCCAATGACTCCCGGAGAAAGGTTGTACGACCTTCCAAAAGGTGCAAGAGTAATCAGGTGTAACCGTACAACGCCGATCAGTAATTTTTACAATGAATTTTCACTAGATCTCTATTCATTCCTTAAAAAACACATCCATGAGTACGATATAATTCATATCCATGGTATTTGGCATTTTGGCAGTTTGGCACCTTTTCTGATCAGGAACAACGTCCCCAAAGTGATTACTATTCATGGTTTGTTGGATAGGTGGGCCATTAACAACAGTCATTGGAAGAAAGCAATAGTCAGCTTTTTGTATCAAAAAAGACTATTAGAAAAAGCAGACCTCATTCAAATTAATAATACCGACGAAGAAAAAGATGTAATTGAGTATTTGGGCCACGAACCAAGGAATATGGCCATTATTCCAAATGGGATGCAGTTTAGGGATTACCAAGAGCTACCCCTAAAGGGTACATTTAAAGAAAACTTTCATTTACCAAAAGATAAGAAGTTGGTCCTTTTCATGGGTCGACTGAATATCAAGAAAGGTCTCGATTTAGTACTACCTGCCTTTAAAGAGTACGTAGCTGCCCATGATGACGCTTATCTTGTGCTTGCAGGGCCAGACGATGGTTACCAAAAGGAAGTTGAGGTATTTATAAAAGAACATAACCTGCAAAATTCGGTATACCTAGTCGGGATGCTAACCGACTCAACTAAGAAAAGTGCAATGGCCGATGCAGATATTTTTGTACTTCCCTCCTATTCAGAAGGTTTCTCCATCGCTGTGCTTGAGGCCATGATCTGTGGGGTTCCCGCACTCGTTTCGGATAGGATTGGATTCGGGGATTACATCAAAAAATACGAAGCTGCTCACTTATGCCCGTTGACAATTGAGGGGGTTAAGGAAGGATTAACTGAATTACTTGGCAGCGAAGCCTATCGGGTATACAGAAGCGTAAATGCACTAAAAATGGTTTACGAAAACTTTGATATTTCAGTGGTAGCGAAGAAGCTATTATACGAGTACCAAAAAATACAGCCCTCGTCCAAAAACTAATAATTTAATTTTAGTAGCTCTATCATGGTTGACTTATCAGTCATTATTCTCACCCATAATGAAACCCTTCATATCGAACGGTGTATAAAGAGCCTATTGCTGATAACAGACAAAATATTCATCGTAGATTCATTTTCGTCAGATAATACCGTCGAAATAGCCACGAGTTTGGGGGCAGTTGTCGTCCAAAATCCTTGGGTGTCCTACGCATTCCAATTTAACTACGGCATACATAACAACCCCTTCGGCACTAAGTGGTTGATGCGTATGGATGCTGATGAATATATTACTCCACAACTTGCGGACGAAATAAATACCATACTTCCCAACTCACCCGTTGATGTCTCAGGTTTCTATGTCAAACGCCGGGTAATGTTTATGAATAAATGGATCAAAAACGGGGGCTATTACCCTATTTGGTTATTAAGGATATGGCAATCAGGCAAAGGGATGTGTGAAGAGCTGTGGATGGACGAACATATCAAGGTACACGAAGGAACCGTTGAACGCTTTGGTAATGATATCGTAGATCACAACCTTAATAACCTTACTTGGTGGACTCAAAAACATAATCTTTACGCAACAAGGGAAGTTATTGATCTGCTCAATATTAAATATAACTTTGAAGAGAGAGAAAGCGTTACTCCGCTCCTCTTTGGAACACAAGAACAAAGAAAAAGGTACTTAAAAGTTAAATATGCCTCCCTACCCCTGTTTACAAGGCCTGTACTCTATTTTATATACAGATACATTTTCAAACTTGGATTTCTGGACGGGACCAAAGGGCTGATCTGGCACTTTCTTCAAGGTTTTTGGTATCGCTTTTTAGTAGATGCTAAGGTATACGAAGTATATCAAACCGCCGGAAAGGACAAAGAGCGAATTATCGAACATTTTTTAAAAAATTATGAAAAAAACCTCCGCTCCCCAGACAGATCTATCAAAGTATGATAATAGCTGGTATCAGCCCGGAAGCCAATTGAAGCGATTGGCCTGGCATGTCGTCGGACGAGTGTTTCTAAATACCTACATTCCTTTCCCTGTTTTTATTAAAGTATTTATACTCAGACTATTTGGCTCGAAAATTGCTGCAAATGTAATGATAAAACCAAAAGTCAATATCAAATATCCTTGGTACCTTGCGATTGGGGAAAATACTTGGATAGGAGAAAAGGTATGGATTGATAACTTGACCAATGTAACAATTGGGGCTAACTGTTGTTTGTCCCAGGAGGCATTTTTGTTAACTGGAAACCATGATTATAAGAGTCCCCTGTTTAGCTTAATTCTAGCTCCAATAACGCTGGAATCAGGCGTCTGGATTGGCTCCAAAGCAGTGGTTTGCCCCGGAGTAACCTGCCACTCTCATTCTGTATTAACGGTAAACTCAGTAGCCACCAAAGACTTGATACCGTACGGTATTTATGGCGGGAATCCCGCAATATTGATCAGAAACCGAGTAATGCAAAGTGAAAATTAGTATAATTACGGTAGTCTTTAATGGTGAAAATACCGTTCGGGAAACAATAGAATCGGTTTTAAGTCAGGATTACCCCTCAATCGAATATATTGTAATTGACGGTGACTCATCAGACACAACCAAAGAAATTGTAAGTTCATTTGGAAACCAAATCCATCAATTTGTCTCTGAGGCCGATCAAGGAATTTACGACGCTATGAATAAAGGCATCAGTTTAGCAACCGGTGATATAATCGGGTTTTTAAATGCGGATGACTTGTTCAATTCCAACAAGATAGTATCAAGAATTGCAGAAGAGTTCAAGAAGATAGAGGTTGATGGTCTATACGGAGATCTGATTTACGTGAGCAACAAAAACTCTGACAGAATTCATCGAAACTGGAACGCCGGAAAATTTCAAAGCAATGATTTTTTATGGGGTTGGATGCCGCCGCACCCAACATTTTATTTAAAAAAGCAATGGTACATTCAGTTTGGGGGCTTTAGATTAGATATGAAAACGGCCGCAGATTATGAACTTATGCTTCGTATGATTCATAAAAACAACGCCAAACTAGCTTATATCCAAAAAATTATGGTTCGCATGAGAACAGGAGGTGCTAGTAATGCTACGCTTAAAAATAGATTAATAGCAAATAAAAATGATCGTAAAGCATGGAAAGTCAATGATATCGCACCTTATTGGTTTACTACTACCCTCAAACCTCTTCGCAAAATTTTACAATTTTTTTCATAAAGTGTATTACTGTACGTTAGACGAATAAATTAGTAAGATACCTAATTTTATATTTATCAAACGGTTGTGCAAATTCAAGTATAAATCAACATCTTTGTGTAAGTCAAAACCTATTGAGGCTCATAATCTAAAATAGGAAATAAAAAAAGAAGATCCTGCCATGGAACAAGCTTTACTCAACGATATTTTAACAGGTAATTTTACGAATCAACTGGTTGATAGGCAGATATACCAATGTCTGCTTTCTTTTTTGATTTCTTGCTTTCTAGCAATCGTTTCAATACCTATCATTATTAATCTTTCAAATCTCTTAAATCTTACTGCAAAACCAGGATTTAGAAGTTCCCATCAAACCGAAACGCCAACACTTGGCGGTATATCTCTGTTTGCCTCAACCCTGATCGCATTTTTTCTTTGGCCTCATTCCGAAGAAATAATAGATTCGAACCTTACAAGTCTTTCAATGGTTGGACTTATAATTCTGTTTTTCCTAGGACTTAAAGACGACATCCTTGCCCTAGACTCAGCTAAGAAACTTATTGTTCAGATAATTGCAACCCTTACGCTTGTTGTAATGGGTGGGTTTAAGGTTGATTACCTCTATGGAATTTTTGGTTGGTATTTTATTCCTGACTACGTAAGTATCCCGCTAACAATTTTTATATTCATTTCCCTAATTAATGCAATCAATCTCATTGATGGTATTGATGGATTGGCTGGCGGAATAAGTCTGATTGCAGCTCTTTGGTTTGGGGTTTGGTTCCTACTGAATCAGCATTACACATTTGCCTGTTTAGCTTTTTCTTTATCAGGGGCCCTGCTCGGATTCCTTCGATTCAATTTCTCTAATACCAGCAAAATATTCATGGGAGACACAGGATCCTTAGTTGTTGGATTCCTACTTTCGTTTTTTACAATTGAATTTCTTCGACTCAACGTCAGCTACCGAAATGACCCAAATGCATTTTTCAATGCTCCAATAATAGTGATGGTAGTGTTGATTGTACCTATTTTTGATACCCTGAGGGTCTTTATAGTTAGGTTGATCAACGGGCGTTCTCCATTTAAAGCGGATAGAAACCACGTGCATCACATATTAATTGATAATGGTCTAAATCATTTGTGGGCTTCTGTGACATTATGGTCGGTTACCATTATCAATACAACGCTATTTTTTGCTTTCCATGGTAATGTATCTAACACACTTTCGCTTTGGATTTATATGGGAATGTTCATTGGCTATATGGTCACAGCTTACTTTCTTAAAAGAAGAGCTTATTCTGTAAAAAATAGAAAAAGCTTCAAACAAACTGCCATTTACGACGAAGAAGCCCAATCTTTCACTAAGAAAATCCTAAAAAACTTATAACCTCCTCTTTTTAGGATCACGGTAATATCCATTAAAATCTAGTACCGCTTTCATTTCATGGGTTGTTTGTTCGTACCTTAGTGGTATTAAATCATCCTGTAATCCTTATGAACCAAAAAATCCGTAAAGAAGACTCCCTCTTCTACCACTCTAAGGGCCGTCCCGGAAAGATTCAAGTAATTCCTACCAAAGAGACAAATACCCAGCGTGATCTCTCGCTCGCCTACTCTCCCGGCGTAGCCGACCCTTGTCTTGAAATTGCCAAAAATGTTGAAGATGTCTATAAATATACCGCAAAAGGAAACTTGGTTGCCGTAATAAGCAACGGAACCGCTGTATTAGGGCTTGGGGATATCGGACCCGAAGCATCCAAACCTGTAATGGAAGGAAAAGGTCTTCTTTTCAAGATTTATGCAGACATTGATGTCTTTGATATTGAGCTTAATACCAAAGATGTTGATGAGTTTGTGAGAACCGTCAAAATTATGGAGCCCACCTTCGGGGGGGTGAATCTGGAAGATATAAAATCACCAGAATGCTTTGAAATCGAAGCCCGACTAAAAAAGGAGTTAAATATTCCAGTAATGCACGATGATCAGCATGGTACTGCAATCATTAGTGCAGCCGCATTATTAAATGCACTTTTATTAGTAGAAAAAAATATAGAAGACGTACGAGTTGTTGTTTCTGGCGCCGGTGCATCTGCCATTTCCTGTACAAAGCTTTACTTGGCACTAGGAGTGTCACCTGCAAATATTGCTATGTTTGACCGAAAAGGGCACATACACAACGGCAGAACTGATTTGGATGAATTAAAAAAACAATTCGCTACTGATAGTAGCTTTGAATCATTAGAAGCAGCGCTTAAAGGTGCTGATGTTTTTCTTGGTTTATCGGTAGCCAACGTGGTATCACAAGACATGGTTCGTTCTATGGCTGACAACCCCATCGTATTTGCCATGGCTAACCCAGATCCAGAAATATCGTATCCCGATGCCGTTGAAGCGAGACAAGATATAATAATGGCTACTGGAAGATCTGACTACCCAAACCAGGTTAATAATGTTCTGGGTTTTCCCTACATATTTAGAGGTGCTTTGGATGTACGTGCCACCGAGATAAACGAAGCCATGAAGCTTGCTGCTGTAAGAGCACTTGCAGACCTAGCCAAAAAGCCAGTGCCCGATATCGTTAACCTAGCATACAACGAATCTAATCTCGCCTTTGGTCGTACCTATATCATTCCAAAACCAGTCGACCCACGTTTATTGACTACCGTTGCACCGGCTGTCGCAAAAGCAGCCATGGAAACCGGCGTAGCCAAAAGCCCCATTACGGATTGGGATGCTTATGAGCAACAGTTATCGAGCCGTCTTGGCCGTTATGAGCGCCTTTCACGGGTTATACTCAACAAAGCCAAAACTGACCCAAAACGAGTAGTATTTGCCGATGCCGAAAATATTCAGGTATTGAAAGCGGCGCAGCAGGTTCGCGACGAAGGAATAGCATTCCCGATTCTGTTGGGAGATTTGACAGCCATCCATAATCTGATCATTGAAAATAACCTTGATCTAAACGATGTACCCATCGTAGACCCAAGGGCTCATGAAAACGAGGCATCTATTGACCACTACTCCAAACTTCTTTATAAGAAGCGGCAACGTAAGGGAATGACTCCCTCGGAGGCAAAGCGAACCATCTATTATCGTAATTACTATGGTGCTATGATGGTGGAGAATGGGGAAGCAGATGCTTTCATTTCAGGATTAACCAGAAACTATCCCGATACAATTCGTCCTGCCCTTCATGTCATTGGAAAAGAGGAAGGTGTCAATCGGGTAGCCGGCATGTACATACTGCTTACTTCCCGGGGACCATTATTTTTTTCTGATACAACCGTTAATCTTGACCCTTCGGTTGAAGATTTGGTAGAGATTACAGAACTTACCGCCCAGGCTATTGAACGCTTTAATATAAAGCCAAGAATAGCCATGGTAACGTATTCAAATTACGGTAGTGCGAAGGGTAAGGATGCTGATAAAATGAGTGAAGCAGTTCAGATTCTAAAAAAGAAGCACCCGACCATGATTGTTGATGGTGAAGTTCAGGCGCACCTTGCTTTTGATACTGAACTTTTGAAAAAACACCATCCATTTAGTGACTTGATTGAGGGTGGTGCCAACACTTTAATATTCCCCAATTTATCGGCAAGCAATATTGCCTATAACCTTTTGAAGGAAGCCGCGCAATTAGAAACCATCGGGCCCATCTTGCTAGGATTAAAGAAGCCTGTTCACGTATTACAGTTGGGTAGTTCCGTTCGGGAAATTGTCAATATGGTAGCAATTGCCGTTGTTGAGGCACAGTTGAAGAAATAGTTGCTTCTGGTAAGTAAACAAAAAGGGCTTCCAATTGGAAGCCCTTTTTGTTTACTTACCAGAAGCAAGGTTAATGCCAATAGTCTTCTTTTTGTACCTACTCGTATTGACAATCAGCTCTTTTATCATGTTTAGGTGCGAGAAAGTCAACATATGGCCGGCCTTAGCAATGGTGATATATTGTGATTGATTACTTCCAATTCTCTTTCTAGCAAAATCAATATTTACCGGATCACCTATCCAGTCTTCTTCCCCTTGCAACACAGCCACCGGCATTGTTAGCTTTCCCCAAATAGGCAATGTTTTTCGCAACTCTTCGGCATGAACATATTTCTCCTCGGTAGCTATATTGAATTCTTTGGGTAAGAAGAGTTGAATAAACCTGTTTTTGCCCAGTTTTGAAAACCAATAGAATCGCTCTTTTTCAGGATCAATGACCGGAGACACCAACACTAATTGTTTCACCTGATCAGGAATCATGGAGGCCAACTGAGCAGCAATTGGCGCGCCATATGACCTTCCCAATACAATAATTGGCTCAGATGAATGGTTCGCTTCTAGTATATTAATAAGACTTTTTGCTTGTGTTTCAATAGAAGTGACGGCCCTTTGATGTTTTAGACGTGACTTGCCATACCCAAGTCGACTTACCGAAACAATATGAAAATGCTTTTGTAAAGTTGTGTCGTCAAGCATATTCATGTACCCCCACCATCCACCGGGGGCACCATGGATCAGCAAAAGCATAGGGAGCGTATCAGCACCAGTACTTGCATAATGTAGTTGAAGGGTATCATTTTTAAAAACACCAACCTTAGGATGAGTCAAATTTGCATAATGCTTCCTTACTTCTCTGGTGGTAGTACGATATTTAGAGAAACATGAAGTGAGTAGTAAAGCACTACACACTAAATAAATTATAGATTTAGGCAAAAGTTTAGTCATTACTTTTTGGTAAAATCGTGGTGAATCACTTTCATTATTAAGATAGAAAAATAAGTTCGTATGATCTTTATTATACTGTAATAATCATACCAGAAGGCTATTTAGTGCCATGATATTTTAAATCATTTTACAGTTTACATTGTTTATTACCCATAAGCAACGTTTTTAGTCAACCGATATTACCAATGAATACCAATCAACAGGAAGTCTTTTTTAGCAGGATAAAAGATCAAAATCAATCTTATCGGTTTAGACTACCTTCAAAGCACGATACTGGGCTATTTCTTCATCGGTTAATGGATTTTTTATTCCCCATTAGTCAAGATTGCAAAGAGTATGGCAATGACACGAACCTCTCAGAGGGGTTTACTGAAATAAAGAAGCAACTAGATTGCCTATTAAAGCCCCTGGGAGAAAAATTACCAAGGGAAGGAAATATAATAAGTGATGATTTTTTTGCCTGGCTACCCGAAATATTCGAGCTTTTACTGAAAGATGCTAAGGCAATTACTGAAAACGATCCGGCTGCGGTGGGGATTGAAGAGGTAATAGCAGTGTATCCTGGATTCCTCGCTATTGCTACCTACCGAATAGCAAACCTTCTTGCTATATGTGGAGTTCCC
The DNA here is from genome assembly GCA_041689775.1 of Spirosomataceae bacterium. GTDB lineage: Bacteria > Bacteroidota > Bacteroidia > Cytophagales > Spirosomataceae > JBDNFP01. The sequence continues at coordinate 24,821 of JBDNFP010000114.1, read as the reverse complement.
CTTCTACCACGTATGTTAACCGAATATGCACACGGACTAACGGGTATTGATATACATCCAAATGCTGTAATAGGGCATTCCTTCTTTATTGACCACGGAACAGGAGTAGTTATTGGAGAAACAACTCATATTGGCAACCACGTAATGATTTATCAGGGCGTAACGCTAGGCGCCACCCACGTGGCAAAGAAACTAGCAAGTCAAAAAAGGCATCCAACCATTGAAGATCACGTCGTAATATACGCAAACGCTACGATACTCGGTGGTAAAACTACTATTGGTCATCATTCAATCATAGGGGGAAATGCCTGGATAACAAAAGACGTTCCACCTCATTCCCAAGTGTACCACCAAAGTAAGGTAGAAGTCAAACCCCAAATAGCCTAATAGTCAAAGAGGAGCACAAAAATTGTGCTCCTCTTTGACTATTCTACATAATGCTTTTAATAAATCTCCGAACACCTTCCATGTAAGTTGGCTCCGCGTGTTCAAAAGCGTATTTAGGTTGGGTAGTCATGGTTATGCATATAAAACCATACGTCAAGCACCACCATTCATAATACGTTTTGGTTACCATTTCAGCGGCCTTGGGCCTGAGTGTAGCAATCATTTCCCAAACTGCATTTCCCTTTATATTCATTTCCTGACCATATACTTGCTTAGATTGGCAAAATGCCCCCTCAAGATTAAACATTACTTGGAAAACCTCAGGTTGCTCGACGGAAAAAGTCCATATACTTTGAGCAATTTCGACAAGTTGTTTCTCAGGATTCCGATACAGTTTTTTAATTCGTTCAAACTCCAATTTAAGAGTTTCGAAGCCACCGACTCGGATACTTTCAAGTAGTTTGTCTTTGCTATCAAAATATTCATAAAGAATTGGAGGACTATATTCGATAACATCTGCAATTTTCCTAATAGAAACGGATTGCCAACCGTCCTCACGGGCAATTTCACGTGCCGTGGAGATAATGTCGTTGCGTACCTGTTTTTTAAGCCGCTCGCGTCTTTCTACAATTCCCATGCAGCAATTTTATTTGAAATAATGACTGGGTTAGAGTAATTGCCGCTAAGTTTATGGAATAAATCTTTCTTTCCAAACGCTATTAGAAAATAGATCTGTCAAATAATCGAAAAAACTATGAAATAAAGCACATGCCCTACCTCGTGGTTTTTAACTTTGACTATAAATTATTTAACGCTTCCTTGATTTTATTAAAATCGGGCAAATCACCAGCACTTTCAAGTACTTCTAAGTATTGAATTACTCCTTCTTTATCAATAACGTAGGCTGCCCGTTTTGAAACACCCTTCATACCCATTACAAACTCTTCATACAAGGCATTATATGCTTTTGAGGTTTCTTTGTTAAAATCAGACAAGAGATTGAAATTGTAGTTTTGATCCTCCTTGAATTTAGCGAGAGTAAATGGCGAGTCAACCGATATACCAAGTATTTCTGCGCCGAGGCTAGTGTAACTTTCGATATCATCCCGAAGGGTACATAGCTGGGTAGTACATACACCAGTGAAGGCCATGGGGAAAAAGTGTATTACTACGTTCTTCCCTCTGAAGCTATTTAATGAAACTTGTTTATTCTCTGAACTGAATAATGTAAAATTGGGTGCTTGCTCTCCTTTGTTTAGCGCCATGACTTTATCGTTTTTTTTGTTTGGATTGAATCATTAAATTTATACAATCAAACCGATTTTATGGCCAAATAGTTGGCCATAGCTTTATATTATTTATTAACTCATTAGAATAGAGAATAATGCGCACGTATTGGGGAATAGATCTGGGAGGAACCAAAATTGAAGGAGTTATTTTATCAAACCCATCACCTGATGCTGTTATTTTTCGACACAGAATTGATACAGAAGCAAATATGGGCTACGAGCACATTGTCCATCGAATCAAGACCCTGGTTGATATTTTAAAAAAAGAAACAGGCATGACACCCAACTCCGTAGGTATTGGTACACCGGGAACCGTCAACCCTTCCACAAGGACGATGAAAAACTGTAATACAACCTGTTTGAACGGCATGCCCCTTCTGGATGATTTGATAAGGGAATTAGGTGTTCCGGTCATGATGGCAAATGATGCAAATTGCTTTGCCTTAGCAGAAGCACAAATGGGTGTTGTTCAAGATATTGCGCCAAATTTCCAATCTGTGTTTGGAGTAATCATGGGTACCGGAGTTGGTGGTGGAGTAGTGATTAAAGGTAACGATAGGCAGGCTTTTGTCTTAAACGGCTTACAGGGAATTGGCGGAGAATGGGGCCATAACGTATTGGAAGAAAACGGGTATGAGTGTTATTGTGGCAAAAAAGGTTGCAACGAACAAGTGTTTTCCGGGCCAGCCCTTGAACGGTATTACCTTGAAAAAAGCGAAAAAGCCTTAAAACTGCCTGAAATTTTAAAAAATCACTTGGATGGCACCGATCCTTTTGCCGCAGAAACCATCGAACGACTACTGGAAAGTTTTGGTCAGGCTATCACCACCATTGTTAATGTACTGGATCCTGATGCGATTGTGATTGGCGGAGGGGTTGGCAATATTGACCTTCTCTATACAGAAGGGCCCAAAAGAGCCGCAAAATATGTCTTTAATTCTACTTTTGACACACCAATACTTAGGCCTAAACTAGGTGACTCGGCAGGAGTATTTGGCGCTGCTATGCTAACGTTCCGATAAACTAAAAAAGTGTTTGCTACCTATGCAATTAAGAATGGTCGAGACGCCTCGTAATTTCGTCGAAATCAGTATTAACAGCTTTGAGAGGAGATTTAATGGGGTAAGCAGTTAGGAGGCTTTCTTGAATCGGATGTAATAGCTCATTAATATCTGGAAGTCTATTATCTAACCATTTTCTTTCGATCTGTGGTTCTAATACAGCCGGCATCCGTTCCTTTTGGTTGTAAACTTTGGCCATCAGTGGATTAGCAGATCCTGTAATGATAGTAAATGTAATGAGTTCACTGCCTGTTTCCCTATCTACCCATACATCCCATAAACCGGCAATGGAACATATCTTCACGTCCTTTAAAGCTATGTAATACGGAATTTTATTACCTACTTTCTGCCATTCAAAGAAGCCAGTCGACGGCAGTATCCACCGATGCCTTTTCTTTAACGCGCCTATAAATGAAGGTTTCTTTTGGAGAGTTTCAATTCTTGCATTAAGGGTGACAAACCTTAATTTCTCTGCACTATTAGAATCCTGAACCCAACCAAGTACTAAACTCCAGTCGCCCAATAGAAAGGGATTCGGGTTTTGAGCGGTTAGGATTGGCCAAGTAGGAAAACTGAACCCAGATACATGGCTTGCGGAAGAAATCTTCGGGCTGCTTCCTGATTTCAATCCATACCGTTTTGAAAGTTCACCGGGCTTCGTATTCAGAGAATTATGGTAACACATTTTTAAATAGCGTTTTCTGACATTGCCTTTTCTTTTGGATGCGGGAGTTCAAAAAGAGAAGGTGTTCGATGTTCTATTCTTTCCGTTAATCGGTAATTTGCCTCTTGTACCCGGACTTTGGGGCCGGTTTCAGAACCTATCAGTTTAATATTATTTTGGTAGGTATCCAACCGCACTGCCTTTTGGTTATCATTCAGGTAGTTCTTTAAAACCTGACGAAGCTGTGATTTCAAATAGTCATCCAATATTGGATAACAGACATCAATTCGTCGGTGGAAGTTTCTGTACGTCCAATCTCCGGACGACAAAAAAATGTCTTCCTTTCCCCGGTTATAGAAATAGAAAATTCTGGTGTTTTCCTGATACCTGTCGACTAACCTCGTTACAGTAATATTATCACTAATCGTCGGTAATTCTGGTAGTAAACAGCAACAATCACTCACGATAATATTGATCTCTACCCCTGCCCTACCAGCTTGGTATAATTTAGTGATCAGGGATTGATCTTGAAGCTGATTTATCTTAATGGCAATCGAGGCCTTCAATCCTGCTTTATAATTCCCAATTTCCCTATCAATCAATTCAACCAACTTCTTGACCATATTAAATTGGGATACTTGCAAAAAATTAAAGGGCAAGTACTTATATTTTTTGGGTTCTTCGCGGGTACCCAAATAGCCGAACAGCAGTTCCAGCTCATTGGTAAGTTCCCGATTACTGGTCAACAAAGCATGGTCGACTATTTGACGGGAAGTTAGTCGATAAAACCCACCTGTACCCAAATACGCATATCGATCCCACCCCTTTTTTACTTTTCTTTTCACCAAAGCAATTTTCGCGTGAACCTTCAACTCTGGCAGGCTGAAAATAATTTTCACGCCGGCATCTTTCATTTTTTTCGCCCATTCCAGATTTTCCTGAATATCGAGCTTTGCATTAAGCTCAACAAAAGTCACTACACGCTTACCGTTTCGTGAAGCACTAATCAATGAATTAATGAGAAATGAGTTTGCGTTAATTTTATAAAGTGAAACATAAATCTCCCTTACAAAGGGATCTACGGCTGCCTCGTTGAAAAAACGGACGATAGGATCAATCGAATGATAAGGGAGGTGTAAAAGTTGGTCTCCTTTATTTAAGGCTTCAAATATTGACTCCCCCTCCCTTAACTCAACGTGAGATATTCCCTTTTGTAGAGAGTATTCGAATTTCTTATGCAGACTAGGAAAGTCTATAAAGTCTTGATAAAACAAGTACCTTCCGCGTTCATGAAATTCTGTAATTAAAATCGCCAGCCGCTCTGAAAGGTATTCTTTCATTGAGACGGGCATGCCCATCTCAATGAAATATTGATGGGGCTGAATGAAGTTTTTCTTCTCTAACTGCCGGTGTATTCGTTGCGCAATTGTGGCCGGATAATCATCCTCGAACGCTAATTCAGTTTGTTGCTCAGCCCTGATGGTGAAGCAATCAAGTACTTCATAACCCGGAAATAAGACACCAAGATTACCCCGAATAATATCGTCCAAAAATGCAATATACTTTACTCCATACAGGTCAGGTAGCTCAACGAATCGGCCCACCTGCTGAGAAGGTATGTTCACATAGGTGTACCAAACCTCACCGGGTTCTCCTGCCCGTATCAACCGCATTACAAAGTAAATATGGTTAGGCTCAAAAAATGTAATCTTGGAAGTTCGCCTTCCGTTGAGAAATACAGGCTGTAAATTCCGGAATACTTTTTCTACAAAAAAGTTATTGACAAAGTCTTTATGTTCGGGCTTGAAACTCTCCTTAAAGTAAAGATGAACTCCTTCATTGCGCAGGGCTGGTACTACCTGGCTGGCCAATAAATCATCAAACTGTGTGAGTTGATTATCAACTGTTTCTAATATATGTTCAAGAAGTGGCTCTGGGTAAATATTTAATTTTTCGAGTATGTCACCACTTACTTCTCGCATAGCGAGAAGCATTGGCATCCGAACCCGGAAAAACTCATCAATTTGGTAGGAGTACTTCGCCAATTGGCGAAGTCTTTCAATGACTGGTACCGTTTCATCCTTTGCTTCAAGCAAAAGTCGGTAATTATAGGAAAGCCAACTTAAATTATTATCAAAAAAAGGATGGGAGACATCAATCATAAAGGGTGGCTAACTTGAATAAGATATAGATTAATTACCCAAGTTAACTATTCTTTAACGATCTGTCAACATCTACTATCACCAAAAGCGAAAAACTGGAAATTTATTGTCTCCAACTTTCAGGCACTTTACGCCATTCAGAAAGTTCGAAAACCTGATTCTTAGTAATATAGCCATCGGCAACTGCGGCATCAATCAGATAAGCGTAATTACTCAACACAGCGCAATCCACCTCCTTTTGAGCGAAGTTATGTACCGCTATCTCAAAGCCATAGGTAAAGATGGCCACCATTCCTACCACCTCTATTCCAGCCTCCCGGAGTGCATCAACTACCTTTAAAGAGCTACCACCCGTTGAAATGAGATCTTCAACTAGCACCACCTTTTGCCCTTTTTCAAGCTTGCCCTCAATTTGATTACCCATTCCATGCTTCTTGGGTTCTGGTCGAACGTAGGCAAAAGGTAGTTCCAGCAAATCAGCCACAAGGGTGCCTTGGGCAATACCAGCGGAGGCAACACCAGCAATGGCTTCCACCGATGGGAATTGCGTACGAATTAATTCAGCAAGTTGTTGCTTGATATAGGTCCTGGTGGCGGGGTATGATAAAGCTATGCGATTATCACAATATATTGGAGACAACCACCCAGAACTCCATTTAAAGGGCTCTTGTGGGCTTAATTTAATCGCCTTTGCATCAAGCAGTAAGGTCGCAACCCGACGGGCCACTTCTATGTTCATTTCACTCATTAGTCTCTTGGCTCTATTATTTCGTTTATTTCCAGCAATATTTTATCAATTCGACTTTTATCCATGTCTATAATTTCAAATGCAAAATATTTCCAGCGAAACTTCTCACCCGTTTCGGGAATATCTTCCAATATATGGAGTGCGAAGCCTCCGAGGGTGTTGAACCCTACCAACTCTTTTCTTTCATTTTCAGGAACGTTGATTTCAAAGTAGCTGATAAAATCATCAAAAGGCAATTGGGCATCAATCAAATAAGTCCCATCCTCACGTTTTATGATTTCAGTTTCGTATTCGTCCTCCTCGGAGATATCACCTACCAGAGCATCCATGATATCGTGCATGGTAACTACACCCAATAGGCCACCGTATTCATCCACGATGATGCCAAAAAACACTCGTTTTTCCTTGAATTTTTCAAGGGCCTGATACGCTCTATTACTTTCAGGCAGGTACAAGGGCTCTCTCTTGATTTGGCCAAGGTTGGCAAGCCGTTCATCAATATTTTCCCCAATCAGATCCTTTATATAGATCATTCCCAGCACATTGTCGACCGTATCACGACACAATGGGTACACCGCATGTTTCGTATTAAATACTTTGGCCTTGTTTTCCTCCACAGAATCCTCGATATCCAGCCAAACCATTTCCTGACGGTTAGTCATCAAAGAGGTAACCCTTCGATCTCCTAGTTGGAAAACGTTATGGACGATTTCTTGCTCTATTTCTTCAAATACGCCCCCGGTAGTTCCTTCCTGGATCAGGCTCTTAATTTCTTCTTCCGTAACCGAACTTTCCGTCTGTTTAATATTCAGGAGCCTGATTAATAAATCACTGGAAACACTTAACAGAGCAATAAAGGGAGAAGTAATAATGGATAGGAAATTCATGGGGCGTGCCACAAACTTAGCAATACCCTCCGGATTAGACATACCAATTCGCTTTGGAACTAGCTCGCCCAGTACCAGGGACAAGAAAGTAATTAGTAATACCACTAACCCAACCGCGAGGGTATGCTTGTAGGGTTCGAGTGGAGAGATGGTCGCTAAGGTAGCTTCCAGATCAGAAGTGATCTTATCTCCACTATAAACACCCGTCAGAATCCCGATGAGGGTAATGCCGATCTGAACAGTTGATAAAAAACGGTTTGGAGAATTTGCAAGATCGAGGGCAGCTTTGGCCTTTTGATCGCCATTTCTGGCAAATGCTTCCAACCGGGACTTCCGGGAGGACACTAATGCAATTTCCGACATTGAAAATACGCCGTTTAAAAGCACCAGAAAAAGAATTATGAGAAGTTCCAATTATGAATAGATTGATTTCGCCACAAATTTATCAATAATACCTACTCACTAAAATAAACTCTTTACTTAATTTTACCGTACGATCTAAATCCAAGCACATGATTATCTTTTTAAACGACCGTCCGGTCAGAATTATGCATGCCAAAGATTTCAATTTACTTGAATCTTCTCATTACGATCACATATTGGATTTACGGCTTTCTAAGTTCCGGGCCTTGCATTTTACCGGCCACGTACTTCTACTCAACGTAACGCCCGCCATTGCGGCGCAAGCCATTGACCTTCTGGACCAGCATCCCGAAGACCTTCTATCGGTAACCCTTGTTTGCAATAACAAAAAAGAGGTCATCAGTAAGGTCAAAAGTCTCTTTAAAGTCATGAAAGCAGCCGGAGGTGTTGTCCTGAAAGAAGGTGAATGGCTCATGATCTATCGCCGTAAGAAATGGGATCTCCCAAAAGGCAAACTCGACCGGGGAGAGAAATCTAGAAAAGCAGCCGTACGTGAAATTGAAGAAGAAACCGGAGTTAAAGCAATAATAAAAGAAAAACTGTGCACTACTTGGCACACCTATACTTACCAGAATAATCGAATTCTGAAAAGAACGAAGTGGTATGTACTTGATTGCTTGGATGATAGCAAAATGACACCCCAAGTCGAAGAAGATATAGAACGCCTTGAATGGTTAAGCTATCCTGAGGTTCAAAAAACGTTGATCAAATCTTTTAGCTCTATTAGGTATGTCGTAGAGTGCCTACATAAAATTGAAACAGAGTAATCTTTATTACCAAACTATTACAGTTGAGAACGCACCTTTGTTAACTATTTTATGTTACTTTTTTATAAATTCAAGAGGCGATTGTGATAAATATTAAAGAAACTATACACTCAGGTGAACTAGTACTAGTGAACTTTACGGCAGAATGGTGCGGTCCTTGCAAAATGCTAAAACCAGTACTTGAAGATGTATCTAGGCAGATGAAGGGAAAGGTTAGTATTACAAAAATTGATATAGACAAGAACAAGAAAACCGCTACTCAATATCGTATTCAATCAGTACCGACTTTGATACTCTTTAAAAACGGCCAAATAAAATGGCGGCAGTCTGGTTATCAAAGCGCAAAGCAAATAGTATCTACCTTACAAAAGCATATAAATTAACCGTATTTTCAAATGTTAAAAGGATCAAAAATATATAGTATTACGACCAACACCTGTCCTAAATGTAACGAAGGGACATTTTTCATCACCAAGAATCCGTACGATCTGAAAAATTTCGACAAGATTAATCCAAAATGTAGTTATTGTGAGGAATCATTCTTGCGGGAGCCCGGGTTTTACGTAGGTGCCATGTACATAAGTTACGCACTATCGGTAGCCTTAACCGTAGCTTTTTTTGTGGTATTTGTGTTATTTTTCAATTTTGATATCAACTACGTATTAGGTGCCTTGATACCTACCATCATTATTTTAGTACCTGTTTTATTTAGAACCGCGCGGATCATCTGGATCAATATTTTTGTAAAATATGATGATGAAAAAGGGGAAGCCGCCCGTCAGAAAAAGATAGAGTTGGCGATCTCATAATTCTTGGCCTAGGTCGTAAGGCAGAAACTCATCTACTTTTTGTCCGTACCGGTGCAAATCCCGGATGATACTGGAACTTATGGGAGCTAGCAGCGGAGTAGTTATCAGGAACACCGTCTCTATTTCTTCGTATACGTATCTGTTTACCTGAGAAATACCATTTTCGTATTCAAAGTCGGTGGTATTTCTCAATCCCCTTAGTAAAAATCGGGCCCCAACCTCCCTCGCCATCCGGGCGGTCAAATCATCATAGGATATTACTCTTACATTCGGCTGATTCTGAAAGGTCTTCTCGATGTGAAACTTCATCACATCGAGAGAGAAATAGCGTTGCTTATTTGCGTTTTTACCAATACCAATCACCACTTCATCAAACAAATTGAGGCCACGTAAAACGATGTCCTGATGACCTTTGGTGAACGGGTCAAAGGAGCCTGGAAAAAGGGCGATGCGCTTCATAGGAGAAATTTACAAAATTCAGGAAAGGACCAGAAATGAATTTAACAGCCCAAAGTAACGATGCTCCGGAATATCCTCGAATTGGTCAATGTATTTAAGGGTACTCGGATTTTTTCCGAATTGCAGCTCAGGAATAAACTTAGAAAGCTCACCGTACAATTCTGAATAAGGGGTTATTTCACCGTATAATTTTACTTTTACTTCCTCCGGTAAAACGCCCAGTTGGTTCAAACTAAAAAGTACGATATATGTAAACTCTAAGGGATTTTGATATGCAAAGCGATTGCAAAACTTCAATTCCTCCCTGTCAGAATAAATCATAGTAAAGTAATCCTCTTCCAGATGTAAAGTAACTAGCCTGGATTCGTTGAATTCCCGATGACTAACAATGGTACCAATAATTAACGGACTTGTCAAATGATAGAACTCCATGCTCTGCCATGTATATTGGTTTAATAGCCAATCTGACCACTTACTTGGCATAGAAAACACAGTGTAAGCATTAACGTGGGGCAATCGATAATACAGCACCTTGTAATCAGCACGAATTGGTTTTCCAGTGGATAGTTGCAGGTAGTCACTCGCGTATTCTTTCCGGAAAAGGGAGGCTGGAATTAAAGTAAAAGCGTGGGTGTTAACCGAAACCTTAATGTCTTTCCAGCGTTCAGAGGCCAAATAAGGGTGCTCTGCAACTAAGGTTTTAAGATTTCGCAGGTAATCATCTCCTCTCAGGAAGGTATCAAAAGCATAGTCTTCCAACCAAACACAACTCATGTTGGTTTCATCAATAAAGCAAAACCGGAACCGCGATTCTTCAATTTCTAGGCATAGCGTACAATTAGCCGTGCTTTCCAAATCAAATGACTCCAAGGCTACTTTGACAGTAGGGATCAAATGATTTCCCATTTTTGTAGTTATTGACAAATTGTTTCTCATGCTAATTTATACTTGTAAATACCCCTTCAAGGTAAATACGTCATCGTAGGTAGTGCAGAACTGAAACATCCGATGAACCTCGTTGGGAGGAAATGATTTTATCTTTTCAAAACTCATTAACTCCACCTCCGTAATGATCTGGTTATTCTCGGACATTTCCGGATCCTTGCCCATTTCGAGTTCACCACCAAGTATTTGGGTCATAAAAAACAACTCCATGGCATGAAGCGGCGGTTCGAGAAACTCATTGACGAACAAAAGTTGCCTGGGTTTGATAATTAACCCAGTTTCTTCCAAAAACTCTCTTTCCAGAGCCTGATGTGCTGTTTCGGCAAATTTTATCCCTCCACCCGGTGGACACCAGAAAGTATCCGTCAGGCCAATACCTTTGTGACGTACCATCAAGATCATATCGTCAATGGTACATATTCCACAAACTCTGGTACGCAAACGATTACCGTAAAGCCGTAGTACCTCTTCTCTTACTTTTTCCACAAGTAACGCTCATTTTTTGGTGTGCAAATATAGCCAACCTTTGAGTATCCGCGTAAATTAATTCCGAAATCAGGCTTAATAAGGACTTCCCGAAATATAGCTTTCCAAAGACTTAATGTGAGCCTTTTGTTCTCGGATAATAGCAGTAACGATATCATTAATGGAGATAATTCCAATTAACTCGCTTCCTTTGGTCACAGGTAAGTGCCTAATATGCTTTTCAGACATAATCTCCATACACTCCTCAATCTTCTGCTCAATATCAACCGTGATTACTTTACTGGTCATCACATCTTTGATAAGAGTATCTTTGGAAGCTCTTCCGCGTAATATACCTTTACGCGCATAATCCCGTTCCGAGAAGATCCCCACCAATTTATCAGATTCCAGTACCAATACGGCTCCAATATTTCTACTTTCGAGAATTTCCAATGCTTCAAAAACAGTACTTTCCGGATTGACTGACCAAATTGAATCAATGGTTTTGCCGGCGATAATTTGATGTACTTGCATATATTAGAAGGTTTAGCTTAAGATTAGGTTGTACAATATAGTATTTTGAAATCAAAAAACTCGAAGGTTGCAGAGAGATGAATTCAAACTTGATGATCCACTCGCATAATCAAGTTAAATAATTACTTTCGGGAGACTAAACATGTTCAACCACAGTTTCCCATTCATAGCCAATTACATCACTACGATAGCCAATTACATCACTACGTTTGAACTATTAAATATGCCACCATCAGACGATCTGACACCTTCATCATTACTTACCAAGCAATTCCCCTTTAAACCTACCGAGAGTCAAGGTCGTTTTTTTGATAAAATGAACGACTTTCTGGTAGAAAAAGATGGTCTGGAACGTTATCGAGATGCCTTCATCTTGAAAGGGTACGCCGGAACCGGAAAGACGACCATAATTAGTACTCTCATCAAGGTAGTAAAAAAGTTTGGATACAATGCTGTACTTCTCGCCCCCACCGGGCGCGCGGCCAAGGTCATGTCTAACTACTCCAAGCGAATAGCATTGACAATCCATAAGAAAATTTACAAACAGACTTCCGACTCTTACTCAGGCAATTTCGTTTTTGAAAGACAACCCAATTATCACGAAAACACGCTCTTCATCATCGATGAAGCCTCCATGATCAGCGACGACGCTGACTTTGGAAACCGCAGCTTGCTGGCAGATCTTGCTGAGTACGTTTTTGAAAAGCCCGGAAACAAGCTTATACTCGTGGGAGATACCGCTCAGTTGCCGCCGGTTGGGAAAGAAGTGAGCCCCGCCTTGGATAAAAGCTATTTGGAGAAAAACTTTTACATGTCGGTTGTAGAAGAAGAACTAACGGAGGTAATGCGGCAAGACGAGCTATCCGGAATACTCTACAATGCCACAGAACTCAGGAATCAGCTTAGCGTCCAAAAACCTGCGATAATAATTAAAACTAAGTCTTACCCTGATATTTTCAGGATGACCGGAGAAAAACTGGAAGATGGGCTGCGGTATGCCTACGATAAGCACGGCGTTGAAAATACGATCATCATTACCCGGTCCAATAAGGCCGCCGTACAGTATAATCAGTATATACGGCGCGTCATTAATTTCAGTGAAGACGAACTCGATGCAGGGGATAGATTAATGGTTGTTAGAAACAATTACACGGTTCTGGATGAAGATTCTCCGGTTGGATTTATCGCTAACGGTGATTTTGTAGAACTACTTAAAATTAAAAGAACGGAAGAAATGCACGGTTTCCGCTTTGCCGATGCCGTACTACGACTCACCGATTTTGACAACCAACCTGAATTCGAAGCAAAGATTTTCTTGGATACCCTGCATTCTCCCTCCCCTTCGTTAAATCAAGAAGATAATAAGAAGCTTTATGAAAGTGTCATGGAGGATTACTTTTATATCAAGTCGAAAAAGGAAAGAACCGAAACATTACGAAAAGACCCCTACCTCAACGCCTTACAGGTAAAATTTGCTTACGCCCTTACTTGTCATAAATCACAAGGTGGACAGTGGAGTGCTGTCTTTATTGACCAAGGCTACCTGCCAGAAGATCAGGTTAATAGTGAGTTTATCCGGTGGCTTTACACTGCCCTTACCCGAGCCACGGATGAAGTCTTCATGATGAATTTTCATCCCCAGTTTTTTACTTAGGCTTTATGGGACTTGTTTTCTTATCAAATAGCTTGATAAAATCAGGGCTCTCCGTATTCATCCAACGGTCCCAAAAAGTGAAATAAAGGCCGTAGTTATACCTGAATTGTGAATGATGCAAGCTATGGTGCGTTGCGCCAATCCACCATCTACCAAACCAGTTTCGATTAAAATCCTGAGGGTATAACTCAGTATTCAGGTGGTTGATGACACTGGTGGTGGTCATTATTACCAGTACAATTCCGATAGCGACATAGTGTAGGGGAATAATGAATGTCATAACCGGAATAAAAATCGCTTGTAATACGCTTTCGTAGGGGTGAAATGAAAAGGAAGTCCAGGCTGAAGTAGTGATACTATCATGGTGTACTTTGTGCACATACCTGTATATCTTAGGATGATGCATCCATCGGTGAAGCCAATAGTAGTAGGTTTCATGCAAAAACAACACCAATAGGATACTGATTACGAACCAGATACCAGAGTATGTATTCCAATCAAGATACACCTTGGTATATCCCTTTTGCCAAAGAATTACCATAAGAGTGCCGGCGAAAGCGAAGAACAGAGACGTGATTAATGACCATCCAATTTCAATATAGGTCTGCTTTAATCGTCTGGGCCTAGTTTGTACTTCCCTCGAAGCAAATTTTGCTTTAAACATTCCTTTGATAAGGAGACTAAATATAAGCGAAATACCCGCATAACGCCCAAATATCCCAAGGAACATAAAGATCGTAGTAAGGATAAAGGCAGAAGGTTCTGTAAAATCTATAGTTTCCATTATTAAAATATTGTCCTCAGTAAATCCCACCTCAATGGACCGGGGCCGCTGCCCGACGCAAACGATCGTTTATCGCACGCCCTAAATCTATATCAGGTACTATTTCTGCCCAAATTTCTTCCACCGGCATTGCGTCTAGCTCCCTCAAATAACAAAATAAGTGTTGGGCGGCTTCCCGTAAATCGCCAGTCTTTGAAAGTGTCCTGGTAGTTTCAGCCAAAGATTCGGTATCAAAATACAATACTCCATGGTTTTGCTTCGCTATTTTGCTTCTCAACTCTTCCCGCTCAAACAAAAATAATGGTTTTCTTGGGGCATAATGGCTTTTTAACATCCCCGGCGCCATCGGATTTGAACTTGAATATAGCGTTGAACCTACCTTACCAATTACTGATTCAATGTCTTCAACTGATAGTCCGCCTAATCGCATCACAGTGGGTACTCCTCCGGTGAAACCCACGATCGTTGATTCAATTCCAATAAAGCAGGCTCCTCCATCAAGTACATAAGGAATTTTCTCACCTAATTGTTGTACCACATGTTGGGGTGTAGTTGGGCTGATATAACCAAACGGATTGGCACTAGGGGCAGCCAATGGAAAATCCAACGACCGGAGTAATTCTAACGTTAAAGGATGATTGGGTACCCTCACTGCCACAGTATCAAGGCCGGAGGTTACCAAATCAGGAATAAGTACCTTCTTAGGCAGCAGCAGAGTCAACGGTCCTGGCCAAAAAGCATCGGCCAAAGCTCTGGCTGCTTCCGGAACAGACTCGACAAATTTTGCTACTGAGTGCAAAGAATCAGTATGAACAATCAGCGGGTCAAAACTAGGTCGTTGCTTTACTTCAAAAATAGAAAGTACTGCTTCTTTGTTAAAAGCATTACCAGCAAGCCCGTATACCGTTTCGGTTGGAATCGCTACTAGTTGGCCACGTATTATATATTCCCTTGCCTTTCCGACGTCTACACCAATAATACTCACTCTTAAATTATTTCTTTTTGTGTAAAGGTACGGCTTGAAATGCAGTTCTGTGCTCGATCCACGATTGAAATAATGATAGGTTCACATCTTGTGAACTAATTTAATTTATGAATTACTCAAACACAAGTAGGATATTGATGTTTTAACCTTGTGTAAGTCGATCTAGTCTTAACAAAATTTCACAATTCCTAAACAATATGAGTTTTCAGATCAAGGAAGAAGCCACGGTATTTGATGTGTGTATTATCGGATCAGGTGCGGGCGGAGGTATGGCTGCCTACCAATTAGCCAAAGCCGGGGCAAAAGTTGCCCTTCTGGAAGCCGGAGGGTATTATGATCCCGGTGATCCTAAGTACATTACGCAATTAAAATGGCCATGGGAATCTCCCCGGCGTGGAGCAAGTACAGGTTTTCGTTCCTTCGGTGATTTTGATGCAGCGTGGGGTGGCTGGGAAATTGCCGGCGAACCTTACACCCGCAACAAAGGTACAGAGTTTGACTGGTTCCGGTCGCGTATGCTCGGTGGTCGTACCAATCACTGGGGACGCATTTCTTTGCGTTTTGGTCCAAATGATTTCCGTCGGAAGAGTATCGATGGATTAGGAGAAGACTGGCCCATTGGATACGATGATGTAAAACCTTATTACGATCAGGTTGATAAACTTATCGGAGTTTTTGGTGAAAATGCCAATTTGCCAAATGATCCCGATAGTATTTATCTTCCCGCTCCCAAGCCCCGCTTACACGAGTTGATGATCAAGAAAGCAGGAACTAATCTGGATATTCCGGTTATACCTTCCCGCTTATCAATTCTTACAAAGCCAATTAACAAGGACAGGGGCGCCTGTTTTTATTGCAATCAATGTAACAGAGGTTGTCAGGCTTATGCTGATTTTTCCTCTTCCTCAGTATTGGTAAAGCCCTCACTTGCTACCGGTAATGTTACTTTGATTACCAATGCCATGGCGCGTGAAGTACTTACCGATCAGGCTACGGGCCTAGCTACGGGGGTTTCCTACGTTGATAAAGAAACGCTATCGGAACATACAATTAAGGCCAAAGTTGTTGTACTAGCCGCAAGCGCCTGTGAATCAGCGCGGCTTTTACTCAATTCAAAATCAAGTCGTTTCCCCGATGGGTTAGGAAATTCTAGCGGAGTGGTAGGTAAGTACCTGCACGACTCAACGGGTGCATCACGTGGAGCATTCATGCCAATGCTGATGGATCGTAAACGCTACAATGAAGACGGTGTCGGTGGTATGCATGTGTATACCCCTTGGTGGCTTGACAACAAGAAATTAGATTTCCCAAGAGGGTACCACATTGAGTACGGTGGAGGCATGGGTATGCCTGGCTACGGTTTTGGTTGGGGTATGGAAAATATGAACGGAAAATACGCCGGACCCGACGGGCAAATGAAAGCAGGCGGTGGATACGGTGCTTCCTTGAAAAATGATTACCGCCGCTATTACGGTGCTTACATAGGAATGTCAGGTCGTGGAGAAGCAATAGCGACTGCGGATAACTACTGTGAGATCGACCCTAGTGTTGTCGATAAGTTTGGCATTCCGGTCTTGAAATTTAACTACAAGTGGTCAGATCACGAGGTGAAACAGGCCAAGCACATGCAGGATACTTTCGAAGAAATGATTCATGAGCTCGGCGGAGTAGCTACGGGTAGCAAACCGGGTGCCGATCGCAACTATGGTTTGGCCGCTCCCGGTAGAATCATCCACGAGGTAGGTACGGTTCGGATGGGTAATGATCCAAAGACTTCTGCGCTCAACAAACATTCTCAGGTCCACGATGCTAAAAACGTATTCGTGGTTGATGGTGGTGCTTTTGTATCGCAAGCCGACAAGAACCCAACTTGGACGATTCTCGCCCTCTCGTGGCGTGCATCAGATTATATTGTTGATCAGGTAAAGAGGAAAAACCTTTAATAGGTTTAAGTAGCTATTTTACCTTTTTCTAAAATCAAATTCATCTTTTACTATGAAACGTAGAGAAACCTTAAAAGCGCTTACTCTTAGTTCTTTCGGCATTGCGGCGGTGAACCCCCAGGAATTACTATCCGAAAGAAGAGATATAGAGAAAGCATTAGCCGAAGAGGCCATAGATATACCGGGTGGCAGAACCAAAGACGAGGCTGTTCATGACGCAAAACTCATGAAGGAAACGTTCTTCACTCCCAGTGAACTTGCTACCGTAACGGTTATGGTAGATATTATTATCCCGGCTGACGAAGTTTCGGGTAGTGCTTCTCAATCAGGCGTACCCAAATTCATTGAATTCATGATGAAAGATCAGCCCAATTGGCAAACTCCCATGCGAGGCGGCCTAAGTTGGATTGATATGGAGTCTCGTAAGCGCTTCTCCAAGGTGTTTACTGCCTGCTCCAAAGACCAGCAAATAAAGATTGTGGACGATATAGCCTTTCCCGAAAAAGCCAAGCCGGAAATGAGCCAGGGTGTTGCCTTTTTCAATATGCTACGTAACTTTACTGCTACGGGGTTCTTTTCCAGTGAGATAGGAATAAAAGATATCGGCTACAAAGGAAATGTGCCTAACCAATGGGATGGCGTTCCTGCCGAAGTATTAAAGCAGTACGGTTTGAGTTACGAGTAATTCAAACTAATTTAGGTGAAGAAAGTTGTTAAGAGCGGGGAGTATTCTCTCCGCTTTTTCAATTTTTCGGGGGGGCTATCTTCTGATGTATGGTATTTTCTAGATTACGTATTAGTTGTACTTTTCTTTGGGTAGTATTGGCTCTGTTTTTTCATGATACTCTATCCTTAGCTCAATGCCCTAGTACCGTGCCAAACCTTTCTGAATATGGCACGGGCACTTTTTCTATTCGCAAAATCAGTGCAGACTGCATCCCTGTTACTGTTTCCTTAAAAAGCTCACTTCCTGGTTCAACCAACATTAAGAATGTTTTTGATTTTCGAGGCGGCGCTATCCATCCCGATAGCCTTACCACAGATTCGACCTACACTTATTCAAAACCGGGTATTTATACCATCCTGCAATTTTCTGAAATAGCAAGCAGAAAACTCATCACCTGTCCAAAGGTTTATGTGCCCGACACCTTACCGCCCAAGGTACGCTTGTTGGTGTGTGGAGGCATTTCAGCCAAAATCGAATTCGATCGGCAGACGTTTGAATATTATTCCTATTCCATTGATTGGGGAGACGGTACCGCGGATGAAATTTTACCTTATATTAAAAAAGTCAGCCATACCTACCCCACTCCGAACCCTTACACTATTAAAGTTTGGGGATTCCAGAATGACAATTGCCGTAGCAATGATGCAATCCTCGAATTTAGCCCCTCCACAGTAAGCGAAAAGCCTACTATCGATAAATTTAAAGTTATTAGCACCCAAATTGGTGAGCTTACAATAACTAATCCTTTGAAAACACAAATTTTACTTTTTCGTAAGACTTCACGAGGAGCCTGGGAAAGTACTGGCCGGACCCTGAATCAACAAACAGAAACACTTCAAGTGTCCCTCGACTCGCTGGTAACTAGTTGTTTTAAAGTTGAAGCGATAGACAGCTGTCTGTCAAATTCTTATACGTCAGAAGAATCATGCTCCTCCTCATTACAGTTAAAGGAAATGCCGAGACAGAATGAGATTAGTTGGGTTTCTGAATCAGCAAACGCCAAAGTCTCACTCATGAAAGATGGAACTCTTTGGAAGGATCTATCAACCTTAGGTCGCAAAGGTGATTTACTGGACGAAGAACTTATTTGCGCCAGCAATCACTGTTACCAATTAATTGTAGAAACCGCCACAACTAGGTTTACCTCCCTACCTAAATGCCGAAATACTCCGTCCATAATATGTGGTCAATTGGCACGCCTTCATATTCCAGACGCTTTTAGTCCAAATGGGGACGGAATTAACGACTATTTTGAAATAAAAGGGAATCAATTCACAGGTTATGAAATAACTATCTATAATCTTTGGGGTAGCGTTATTTTTAATGCTACCGATACGAATAATAGGTGGGATGGCACTATGTATGGTATTCCACTTCCTGCGGCTACCTACGTGTACAAGATAAAAATAACCGACCCAGTATCAGGCGACAAATACATCCAGAATGGGTCAATAAAAATAATACGATAAAAAAAACCGGAGAGCTTTTGCCCTCCGGTTTTATGAACAAGTAATTGTTATTCTAATCAGGCCAACTCGCCCGCGTATATAGTTTTACGCTGCTCCTTAATATAACCATCGGCTATATATTCGTCATAAGCCATTAATTTATCCAAAGTACCTTTGGGCCCAATCTCGATAATTCGGTTGGCTACCGTTTGAATAAACTGGTGATCGTGGGAATAGAACAGGAGATTTCCCTGAAATTCCATCAACCCATTATTGAGCGCCATAATAGATTCCAGATCGAGGTGGTTAGTTGGATCATCCATCACTAGTGCATTCGACCCCGAAAGCATCATTTTTGAAAGCATACAGCGCACCTTCTCTCCACCTGAAAGCACACCCGCCTTTTTCAGTGACTCCTCACCACTAAAAAGCATTCTACCGAGGAACCCACGAATGAAACTTTCATCTTTTTCCACGGAAAACTGCCGTAACCAATCTACCAGATTTAGATCTACGTCAAAGAATTCAGTTGGATCCTTGGGGAAGTAGGTATTTGTAATCGTTACACCCCAAGTAAAAGAACCCGAATCCGGCTTCTGCTCACCCATAATGATATCGAAGAAAGTACTTACCGCCTGCATATTTCTACCCACGAAAGCTATCTTTTCCCCTTTATTTATAGAAAATGAAACATTATCAAAAAGTAATGTACCGTCCTCAGCCCTTTTAGTCAACCCATCAACCCGTAGTATCTGATCGCCCACTTCCCGTTCAGGCTTGAAGGCAATATAAGGGTACTTTCTGGAAGAAGGCTTTATATCATCAATGGTAAGCTTCTCTAACAGCTTTTGCCGCGATGTAGCTTGTTTGGATTTGGAAGCATTTGCGCTAAACCGACGAATAAATTCTTCCAACTCTTTTTTCTTATCCTCGGCTTTCTTATTTGAATCCTGACGTTGCTTCATCGCTAATTGGCTAGACTCATACCAAAAGGAGTAGTTACCCGAGAATAGCTGTACTTTACTGAAATCAATATCGACAATGTGTGTCGTTACCTGATCAAGGAAGTGGCGGTCGTGGGACACCACAATCACCGTATTTTTAAAGTCAGCCAGGAAGTTTTCTAACCACATGACGGTGTCTACGTCCAGGTTGTTGGTAGGCTCATCGAGCAACAAAACATCCGGATTACCAAACAATGCCTGAGCCAAGAGTACCCGTACTTTGTCATTGGCGTTTAGATCTCCCATTTGGGTCTGATGAAGCTCATCCGTTAACGAAAGACCGCTCAGTAACTGGGCAGCTTCGGTTTCTGCCTCCCACCCGTTTAGATCAGCGAAATCAGCCTCTAATTCGGCAGCACGCTCTCCATCCGCGTCAGTAAACTCTTCTTTGGCATATACAGCATCACGCGCTTTCATTACCTCATATAAGCGTGGGTGGCCAAGAATAACCGTATCCATTACCGTAAAATTATCAAACTCAAACTGATCCTGCTTCAAAACTGCCATCCGTTCTCCCGGATTCATTTGAACAGTACCCGTTTGGGATTCAATATCGCCGGATAAAATCTTTAATAACGTGGACTTGCCCGCTCCATTTGCTCCAATAACCCCGTAACAGTTTCCTGGGACAAATTTTATATTTACTTCATCGAATAAAATCCGCTTTCCGTATCGTAACGATACGTTCTGAACAGTAATCATCTTAGAATTGAATTTTTTTATGATTTAAGGGGCAAATTTACAAAAAAATAAGGGGATAATCGAATACTTCTGAATTGTAAACCAGTTAGATACGAACAAATAAAAAAGGTGGCCAAAATGGCCACCTCCCTATTATTAAATTCTCTAATTCAAATAGGTCAAGGAATTACACGAATTGTGTGACAACCACGCTCCACACTTACTTTACCCATTTGCTTCGTCAATGTAGGTGCATCTCCTTTGGTTACACTCCAAAACTCAACACCACCGGTGCGGCGACCGTAGTCGACGTACTCATAAACGGCTACCGCCAAATTGGAGCCATCCTTATCAAACGCTACGCTTTGTGGGAATATTCCTTGAAAAGGATACTCCATAACTTTGGTAAGTGCTCCATTGGCTATCTTAAATAAGGACAAAGAACTGCTTGAAC
Organism: Spirosomataceae bacterium; assembly: GCA_041689775.1. GTDB lineage: Bacteria > Bacteroidota > Bacteroidia > Cytophagales > Spirosomataceae > JBDNFP01. The sequence continues at coordinate 3,541 of JBDNFP010000114.1, read as the reverse complement.
CAGCTCCTTCTTTATCCCAAGGATTGGCACTATTACCAGCATTCACAGCTACTATCATGCTTCCATCGGGGCTAATGGCAAATGCACCAGGATTCAATCCAACAGGGACAGAACTACTTACTTTGTGCTCTGCCGAGGCATCCATGGAGAATTCTACAACGTGGAGTTCTCCGTTAGCGGTGGCTTTACCCACAGCACCTTTAGTATCTATTACATAGTAAAACTTCCCATCATCGGAGAATTTACCCGAAGCAGGTGTAGTTCCTACTTTGAATGGTTTTCCAACCATTTCTATATTCTTCAATTTTCCAGCATCACGGATAATTTTATAGAGCGCTACCTCACCCGTTGATTCCAAGGTCACAGCAAGGAAATTGCCGGTTGGGTGCCAAGTCAAATCAATAATACGATTTGTGCTGTCAAGCTCCGAGGGAAGGTAGAGCGCACGCGTTGGCTTACCTGAGTCATCTACTTCATAAAATACAAGTTCCTTACCAACCACGCTGGTAGAAATCATTAATTCATTTTTGTAAACATCAATCGAAGTTGGGTTTTTACCAACCGGGAATTGAAATTTTACCTTGGGGTTTGCAAGATTTACGATATCAACAACATACAGCCGTTGACCATCTGGAAATTCTTTCAGTGCGTCTGCGTATTCGGTTACTGATTCAGCGGGGGCCGAACGAGTATCGAGTACGTAGGCCAAGCCACCAGTTTTGGGCACGGCTATGCTCTTCGTGTAGGTAAGCGTTGAGTTTGGTACAACAATTTCACCAATGGAACTACCACCTCTTACCAACGGAAATTTAATAGACGTGAGCTTGTCTTTAATGGTGTTGTCACGAAGGAGTTTGCCATCTACCAAAGCAGAGGCAGCCATATCAGCATCGGAGATAGCGACTAATCCTCTCGCATTAAATGTAACGGAAGGGGTTTGGGCGGATGCCTGAAAAACACCAAACGCCGCTAAACCGGCAAACAATACTAGTTTTTTCATCCTAGAGAAAAAGATTTTAGTGATTAATTGTAATAAACTAAGTTTTTTTGTTGCAAACTTATCCAAAAGAAACCTTGTGATCGAAAAAACGACCACAAGGTTTGTACTCTTATTCGCAATGTAGGGAAAAATTAGCAAAAAGCCAAAGTTATTTGTACTTCATATCCCATCTCTCTTTCTCAATAAACGTTCTTCCGGTACTCATCCAAGAGGGGCTTGGGGTATCTTTCAAATAATAATCAAAGAACTGGTACATCCTGGTACTCAGATCTTTCATATTAGGACGGCGCGTTAGGTTGTGATCTTCATCATTGTAAACCAACATCCACGCGGGTTTATTTAGACGTCTCAATGCCGTGAAGAACTCGATACCCTGGTACCAAGGTACTGACCCATCCGCGTCGTTGTGCATCATGAGCAAAGGAGTCTCCACCCGATCCGCGTAAAAAAGCGGTGAGTTTTCAATATAGTACATAGGTTTCTCCCACAAGGTTCCTCCTACTCTACTCTGCGTTTTTTCATATTGAAACATACGACTCAATCCAGTTCCCCATCGAATACCACCGTATGCGCTCGTCATATTGGCTACAATAGCACCTGCCATCGCCGCCCGGAACAAATTAGTTTGGGTAATAAGGTAGGCTGTCTGATATCCACCCCAACTCTGCCCCTGAATTCCTATTCTTTCCCGATCAACAAATCCTTTCTTGGTAAGATCTAAAACCCCTGAAACAATACAGTCATAGGCATTTTTACCAGGAGTACCACCCGAATACACGATATCCGGAACAAAAACCAGATAATCATTCGATACACAAAAGGGAATATTGATGGTAGACCGACTGGGGGCTGGGGCTCTGAATGCATGGAGCGTAGTGGCGTTACGCTCGTAATAATACACCAGCATGGGGTATTTCTTAGTAGGATCGAAGCCTTCTGGCTTAAATAATAGACCCTCCAAGGTAGTACCTTGGTTAGAAACCCACGACACTAATTCCGCATTCCCCCATTTCAAGCCATCCAATTGAGAGACAAGGTTAGATAGTTTCTTAGGTAACTTCCAATTATTCACCATGTATAATTCATTTGGATGGGTGTAGTTTCCTTTTTGGAAAATATACACGTCGGCGTTCTTTGCCCTTGCTACCGAATTGGCAGAATAATAAAACGCCTCTTTTGTAATTACTTCCGGCTCTGACCCTTTTTTCCATTGCAGAATTCCGGTTTCCTTATCACTTTCCCACTGACCCCACAAAAGGTTTGTCTTCGAAAGGTCCACAAACTGTTCATCCTGAACTACCTCCATATAGCGTAGTTGCACCTTTGCCTTTCTTCCGTAGCCATTTGTGATATTTACAGGTTTCTCTTGTTGGGTGGGATCAATCTGCCAAATGTCATAGCGATCATAGACCAACATATACTTATCATCTGGCGTCCAACCGGCTAAACCGTACGCGCCAGGATTATCGGGGGTATCGTGTTCTTCATCGTAGAATGCTACTGGAATATTCCCTGTCAAATCAATCAGACTGGAAGTAGCTGGGTTATACACCCTCCAAAGCGAATCCCTTTCGTCAAACCAGTGAGCATATTTGCCAGCGGGCGAAAGTCCCGCCCGGCCCATAATATCCTTGCCTATCAAGGTTTTTGTGCCGGTTTGGGTATTGACTAAATAGTAATCAGAGTGGCCTGGGTCCCAGGAACCTATTAATTGATAGTCTTCATTGGAAGTACCTAGTACAAACAACGTATTGGCTTTAAAATTCAGATCAACATCGGCAACTTTCTCATTGGCCAACGGCACTATTTTTTTACTATTTACATCAAAAAGTGCCCAGTAGGTATTCTCCACGTCTCTTTTCTTCTGAGCAGACTGCATCGGTTGCAGACGTTTATCCTGCCAGTTCCAAACATCTACTCTTGATAATTCCGAATCCAGCAGCGTAGTGTCTTTTAAGGATGGTAGCGCTATTGGAGCAACTCCAAAATACAGTCGGCTTCCATCGTCCGAAAAACGAGGTTTCCGGTAGCTGGATGGAGACCAGGCATCCGCAAACTCCTTACTTTTCGAATCAACCACCAGAGTATTTACTCCTTTACCAAAAGATCGCATGAGGAGAGAAAACCGCTTTACCTCAGCCTTAGTACTATCCAGCGAGCTCATCCAGGCAGCGCTATTCCCTTTCTTATCCACCGTAACATTGGTATATACCTTTACGGTAGAACTGCTATCCAATAAACCTATCTTCTGTGCAGGGATATCAAAAGTATAGACTCCCCTAAGGAGCGTAGTATCTTTCAGAAACTCATTGGTGTAAATAACTCTATTCCCTTGATCAGAAATGGCATATTCACTCCCCCCCTCATAGGAAACAGAATCTCTACCCGCCATATTCAGAAGGGTAAGTATGTCACCTTTGGGGGTTTCTGTTTTCTTAGTGCGAGTAGCTTTCTTTGCTGTATCTTTTGGCATTTCAGCCTTTTGGGTTAGAAAAGCTAGCCAGTTACCAGCGTCAACCGCAAGGGCATAGGATAACACGT
>JBDNFP010000113.1:0-20641 GCA_041689775.1 Spirosomataceae bacterium | reverse complement strand
CTACCGAGACGATCAAACGCTCGCATACGCTGTCAACAGATGCTTGGCCAACGTCGGCCGATGTCTGAATATTAATTTTAGCCCATTTAATGCAAAGTAATTTGTCTCTAGTACTTAGTAGGTCAATACTCTAACAACAGTTTTTATTTTGCTGTATAGGAGGGCATGTTACTGATCCATAGCTACAATACACACAGCAGTCGCCGGGTTTGGGTTTGAGTAAGGTAGTACAGCTCTCGCACTCATAGAAATACTAACATGCATCGGTAGGCATTTCTTCTTCCTTGGTATGACCACATTTTGGATAGTGAACTACTGATTTTGTTATAATTCTCATGCTATTATTTTTTTATGTTAGTCACCGTATATCCTGTTGGATTGATGGCTTTTTTAATATCCTCAATCGCTGTTAGTGAATCATTAAACTCAATAACGGTATTTCCATTATCATACGAGGTGGTAGGGCCACTATTCCGTCGAGTTTACTGACCTCCTGATTAACATGCTCTTCGCAGCTACTACGTGTCATACCACTGATAGAAAACGCCACAGTTTTTGTGGTGGCTGCAGCAGAGGTAACTTTCAGGTCTGTTTTGGAGAAAAAGATTCCTGCGTAATACGGAAAGGTAAGAATCAGAACCGCGAATAGCGTGATGCCTACTAATAATACTTTCGATTGCATAAAGGAGGACGTTTTTCCCTTTCCACAGCTATAATCAACCGACTCATTTACTTTTAATTTTTGAAACCACGCAAAGCCAAGAACACCAACCGTCAGGCTGACAAGAAAGGATCGAAAGGGTTCAAGCCATGAAAATATTGAGGCAAGTCCGCTGGTACCTGCCATCAAAGTAAGCAAAGGCGTAATACAGTATAACGAAGCCGCCGTGGCAGCTAAAATCCAGTGCTGATTAATTTAGGGGCTTATTTCATCGTGTTGTTGATCAGGTAATTGAAATAGGTAAACCCGAAATAGATAGTTGTAACGTCAGGATTTTGACTTTTTTATCGATCCACTTCCGATTCAGTAAAAAGTACTGTAAATAAACATCTGTACTTTGGAAATACAAGGGTTAGTTGAGCTTAGGCTATCGGGCTTTACCGAAAAAATCGTAAAAGAAGTTTAGTTGGGAATAGGGTACTTTCCAATTAAGCTAATGATCTCTTAATACTTTATGTATGCAGAATAAAGTCACCCAAGTTGATGATCTACGACGTATTAAAAGGATCCTTGTTACGTTACTTGTACTATTTACTGAATAAGCTGCAATTTATTAATTGAATCAATTTATTTTTTATTTTTTTACTGAAACAGGACACTATTTTGCCTCCTGAGGATACTATTATTATGAACTTTGATCATATTCGATATTTACAAATCTTTACAGCACTATGCTTAGCCGCGTTGCCAATTCAATTTACTGGATGAACCGCTATATGGAGCGGGTAGAAAACTATGCTCGTTTTGTGGGTGTGAACTTTAATATGGCTCTTGATCTCCCCCTTGATGTGGATGAGCAATGGGAACCACTATTGACCGCCACGGCCGATCACTTTCTGTTTTACGAATACTTTGAAAAGGCAACCCGCGAGGACGTCATTTACTTCATGACGTTTGATAAACGTAATCCAAATTCCATTGTAAGCTGTCTGTTCGAAGCTCGCGAAAATGCGCGTACTATTCGGGAAACTATTTCGAAGGAGATGTGGGAAAGCATCAATGAGTTTTACCTTTTTCTTCGGGAAACCTCCCCGGCTAATTTCCGGAATCTGGATCTGATGCAGAAATTTTTTGCCGAGATCAAGCAGCGGTGTCAGCTTTTCCATGGGGTAGTAGATTCTACCATCACCCGCAACGAAGCTTGGCATTTCGGTCGGTTGGGGCGGCATATCGAGCGGGCCGACAAATCCTCTCGTTTCTTAGATGTAAAGTACTTTACGTTATTGCCCGATAATGGTTCGGTGAGTTCGACACTCGATCTAATGATGTGGACCGCCGTGCTCAAATCGGTAAGTGCCTATAATATGTACCGCCAAACCCACGCGGCCCTTACGCCCATGAACATCGTAGCATTTTTAATCCTGGATAAACTCTTTCCTCGCTCTATTTCCTATTGTGTTCGGCAGGCTGAGTTGTCGTTGTTTGCCATCGCGGGTTCCACACCTGAGCGGGGTTTCACTAATCCGGCTGAAAAATCAATAAGTAGACTGCGATCTGAAATTGAATTTACCAGCGTGGAAGATATCTTCAAAACGGGATTGCACCACTACCTGGATCATTTTCAGAAGCATAATAACGAAGTAGATAATGCAATATTTGATATGTACTTCGACGCTAAACCTATTCAAACCCAGAGCCAGGGTTTCGGACATTTCCAGAGTCAAAATTCCTCTGATTTTCAGTCGTTTCGTCTCAACTGAACCGTATCAGTTTTGAAGGAATGATGGGTGGTATAAAGTAATATTGCTTTATGTCTTGTAAATTGCGCCTTAATTAGGTGACCGGATGTACTCCTTTGAGTCTTTCATAAAGTACATCCGGTGATTCTGGATTTACTACAAATTTCACTAATTTCTCAATGACCTATTGCCTCGGTATTAAAGTAGCTTCGGGCCTGGTAGCAATTGCCGATACGCGCCTGACATCCGGCACCGAAGTTTCTACTAACAAGAAGGTATCGGTTCACCAGTTGGAAAACCATTCCATGTTTATCATGACCTCCGGGCTTCGTTCGGTGCGTGATAAAGCTATTACGTATTTTCGGGAAGTGCTGGAAGAACAGGACTCTTCGTTCAATAAGCTTTATAAAGCTGTCAATGCATTTGGCGCGCAGGTAAGGCGAGTAGCCGCAGAGGATAAAGTATCACTCACGGAAGCCGGGCTTTCGTTTAATTTGTTCTCCATTGTGGGCGGACAGCTAGAAAACGATGAGGAGCACAAACTGTTTCTTCTCTATCCGGAAGGAAACTGGGTGGAGGTAGGGCAGGGATCTCCCTTTATTATTATCGGAAATTCTGGCTACGGGAAGCCGCTACTATACCGTAGTTTACGGTACGATTCTAGCATGCAGGATGCTCTTAAAATTGGGTTTCTTTCGTTTGATTCTACCCGGGTTAGCTCCAATGATGTGGACTACCCCATTGATGTAATTATGTACGCCAAAGATGCTTTCCGGATGGTGGAGCACCGGTTTGAGAAGGATGACCTGGACTACATTGCCAAGCAGTGGGGTGCATTGCTCAATAATTCTGTACAGAAACTACCGGTCGAATGGATGGATCCGGTTTTTGCTAAATCGTTCGAAACCTCATGAATCTCAGGGTAAGGCATAAGCTGCGCTACGACTACGAAAAACCCGTGGCACTTGACCCGCACGTGCTGTACTTACACCCCAAAACGTACCCTCATCAGCGGGTACTTAACTATTCGCTCCACATCGACCCTACCCCTTCGCGAATCGTGAAGAATGTAGATGTGGAAGGGAATATTCAACAGGTAGTCTATTTTGAGTTCCAGTCTCCTTATCTACTAGTAGAAGCGGATATGACATTAAGTTCTGAACCTTTTAATGTGTTCGATTTTGTGTTATTTCCTTTTGAAACTCAGAAAATACCTTTTCAGTACCCGGAAAGGCTTCATAAGTATCTGACACCCTACCTTACCAGGCAAGACAGCACTCCTTATATCGAGCAGTTTGCCCGTCAGGTTGCCTCTACTGCTCAATGGTCAACGGTTCCATTTCTGACCGAACTTAGCCAGCATATTCATGCGCATTTTGGCTATGAGCAGCGCACCGAAGGGAAGGCGTTTCCTCCGAACGAGACACTCAGGGCACAGAGTGGGTCCTGCCGTGATTTTTCCAGGCTTTTTATTGCTGCCTGCCGGAGTCTCGGTATAGCGGCACGGTTTGTAAGCGGTTATTTGTACGGAAGCCCCTTGCAGGCGCACGAATTGCACGCTTGGGTAGAAGTGTATTTACCCGGGGCGGGTTGGCGAGGTTTTGATCCTACGGAAGGGCGCGCGATAATGAATAATCATATCTGCCTCGGCGCTTCGGCTGACTACGATCAGCTGGCTCCGGTAATGGGAACTTTCCGTGGAGCATCGTCTTCGTTTCTCACGACGGAGTTGACCATTGAAGAAGTTGATTCGAGGTAATAAATGAATAGCGGCGGAAAATGCTTAATTTTGCGCCTTAACTAATGCAAACAAATCTGTGACGCTAATTAAATCTATTTCGGGAATCAGAGGCATCATCGGCGGAAAAATCGGTGAGGCACTTACCCCGATCGACGTTGTGAAATTTGCAGCTGCTTACGGAACTTGGCTGCGCCGTACCACTACCGAAAGCACTACCATTGTGCTGGGAAGAGATGCCCGACTATCGGGTGATATGGTGAGCCGGTTGGTGTCAGCTACGTTACAGGGTATAGGCTGGAATATCGTAGATTTGGGTCTTTCTACCACGCCTACGGTAGAAATAGCCGTACCGGCCGAGAACGCAGCCGGGGGTATTATCCTCACCGCAAGCCATAATCCAATCCAATGGAATGCCCTAAAATTATTAAATCATCAGGGAGAGTTTATCTCGGCCGCCGAAGGTGCCGAAGTATTACGTATTGCCGATGAGGAAGATTTTGACTTTGTTGAGGTTAAAAAATTAGGTAGCTACCGCACCGATGATACCTATCTTACCAAGCATATTGAGCAAATACTGGCGCTACCCTTGGTCGACAAAGAAGCGATTGCCACCGCAAACTTCCGGATTGCGGTAGATGCCGTTAACTCCACCGGGGGAATTGCGGTACCGATGCTTTTGGAAGCATTGGGCATCTACCCTGAAAATATTTTAAAGCTAAACTGTGAGCCTACCGGGAATTTCGCTCATAATCCTGAGCCAATACCTGAGCACCTTCATGAGATTCGGAGAGAGATCAAAAACGGATCATTTAACCTGGGTATTGTGGTTGACCCCGACGTGGACCGTCTGGCCCTGATTAATGAGGACGGATCTCCATTTGGCGAAGAGTATACCCTCGTAGCAGTGGCTGACTATGTCCTTAAAAACAAGGTAGGTAATACCGTGTCTAACCTTTCATCAACCATTGCCTTGCGTGATGTTACCGAAAAAGCAGGAGGTGAATATTTTACATCTGCGGTTGGTGAGGTCAACGTGGTGACCATGATGAAGGAGCAAAATGCCGTTATTGGTGGTGAAGGTAACGGGGGTATTATTTACCCCGAGCTACATTACGGCCGTGATGCATTGGTAGGTATTGCCTTGTTTTTAACCCATCTGGCCAAGTTTGGAAAGTCAGCCTCTTTCCTGCGTAATACCTACCCTAAATACTATATCTCGAAAAACAAGATTGAGCTTACACCCGATGTGGATGTAGATATGATCTTAGCCCGCATTCAGGCGCGTTATTCCAAACAGCCCACCAATACAATCGATGGCGTACGGATCGAGTTTGACAAAGACTGGGTACACCTAAGGAAATCAAATACCGAATCCATCATCCGGATTTACTCGGAGTCAGAAACACTAGCTACCGCGGACAATCTGGCCAATAAAATTATTTCGGATATCAAGGAAGCTATTTCTGAGGGAGCTTAAACCACAGCGAATTTTTATATGAAGGTACTTGCTCAACGGCAAGTACCTTTTTTTGTATTGGGGGGCGTACTTTTCTTCTTTCTCTCAAAGGGTCGTATATTTGTACTTTCACTGCATTTGGCTGATACATAGTAACTCAGCCGCTGATGCTCAAAATATTTACAATTGTGAAAGTATACTTCGATAATGCTGCCACCACCCGTCTGGACACAGAAGTGCTGGAAGCAATGCTCCCTTTAATGACCGAACAATTTGGTAATCCTTCGTCTATTCATGGGCATGGCCGGGCGGTTAGGTCGGCGATTGAGAAAGCCCGTAAAACCATAGCCGTACTGATCGGAGCAGCGCCCGCCGAAGTGTTTTTTACGTCGGGAGGTACCGAGGCTGATAATACCGCCATTCGGTGTAGTATCGAAACCCTCGGGCTGACACACGCTATTACTTCAGCCGTTGAGCACCACGCCGTTTTGCATACCCTCGAACATATGCATAAGCATGGGCAGGTACAACTTAGCATGGTACGGCTTGACGATCTAGGAAACGTTGACCTTGAACACCTCGAAGAGTTGCTCCGCACGCAACCCCGATCGTTGGTGTCGCTGATGCACGGGAATAATGAAATCGGAAACCTGGTAGATCTGGAAGTAGTAGGAGACCTTTGTGAGCGGTATGACGCCGTTTTTCACAGTGATACTGTGCAGACGATGGGCCACTATATTCACGACGTACAAAAACTAAAAATAAATTTTCTGGTGGGCGCCGGGCATAAGTTCCATGGACCCAAGGGAGTAGGCTTTCTCTACATTAAGCCTGGTACCAAGATTATGCCCTTTGTGCACGGTGGCTCGCAGGAGCGTAACATGCGGGGTGGTACCGAAAACGTGTACGGTATCGTGGGGTTGGCGAAAGCACTGGAAATAGCCTACCGTGATATGGACAGCCACCGGGATCATATCCTTGGTTTGAAGAAATACATGATAGCTGAGCTGAAATCAGCCATTGAAGGAGTAGAGTTTAACGGATTGTCAGTTGATTTGGAAAAGAGCCTTTACACGGTACTGAGCGTGAGTCTTCCTCCTTCTGATATTAACGATATGTTGCTATTCAACCTGGATATATCCGGTATTTCGGTATCGGGTGGTAGTGCTTGTTCTTCTGGCTCAGAGGTAGGCTCTCACGTACTTAGCGCGATCAATGCCTCACCGGAACGCGGCAATGTCCGTTTTTCATTTGGTAAATACAACACGACACAAGAGGTGGACTATGCAGTAGCCATTCTTGCGAAACTGTATAAAAAAGAAGCTATTTTGAAGTAAGAAAGGCGTTTACAGTACACCATGCCATTGCTTGGCAATGCGTAGGGTGTACTGCACAAAGTCTGATGCTCCGTGTTCGTAGATGTTGTTTCCGATTGACTCCCCGTCCTCCGTTAAATTATCACCTGTCTCGTGCGATTCAAATAGTTTGGGTGAAATGATGGAATACTTATTCAGAAAACTAATTAGCTTGTTGGTCAGCGTTGTTATTTCGAGCGCTGGTCTTCGGCCACCTCTTCCGGAGGACACCCCCACTAAGGCAAATACCTTTTTATCGAACAAATGAGCAAATGGCTTACCGCCAAGTTGGTGCATGGCATTAATGAGTTCTCCGCTCGTGATCCAGTTGTACTCTGGCACGGTGAAGATCACCACATCTGCGGCGCCCCAGGTTGCTATCAGATTCTGCTGAAATGGCGTAAGGTTGTCCTGATCCAGACTTCCTCTTCCTACCATAGGAATATCAACGTTCTCAAAATTGGCGAGGCCTACCTCATTTACGCCCTGCTCTTCAACCAGGAATTGTATATATTTTGCAACTTTCAATGAGTTGCTACCCATACGCGGGGAAGTTGAAATAACGGCTACTTTCATGTAAGTTGTTGAATGATGATGTATAAAAAATGCTTCTTAGACCTTACTCAATGGCAAGGTCTAAGAAGAGAAATAATGGTGGTAAGATACCGATCGAAATACTTGCTCTACGCCTCCTTAACGATATCTACGAGTGCTTCTACCCATAGTTCGCTATCGTTGAGGCTCTCTACGAGCTGCCAGTGCTCGCCACCTTCTTCTTCAAAGATTTCCTTGTATTCTTCTCCTACTTCGATGGTTGTTTCGAGGCAGTCAGATACAAAGGCGGGCGAGAATACCAGCACATTTTTATCGCCACGCTTGGGTAGTTCCTTTACTAGATCTTCGGTGTAGGGCTTGATCCAGGGATCTCTACCGAGGCGCGACTGAAAGCAGGTGGTATACTTTCCCTCGGGTACCCCCAACTCCTTAACAAGCAGACGGGTGGTTTCGAAGCATTGAGCCCGGTAACAATGTTGGTTATCTTTGTTTAGCGTATCGCAGCAGCTACCGAGTTTGCATTGGTTTTTGGTGACGTCACCCTTACGAATCTGCCGTTCGGGCAGGCCATGATAGCTGAAAACATAGTGGTCATATTCATGCTCGGCGACGTATTTTCTTCCAAGCCGGACAAAGCCTTCCAAAAATTTGGGATGATCGAGAAAACGATTGACAAACCGTAACTCGGGCATCACCTGCCACTTTGTGAATAAACGCATGACCTCTTCGTAGATGGAGCCGGTCGTGGCCGAGGCATATTGCGGAAAAAATGGAACAATAATAATCTTTGAAAGCCCCAAATGCTGTAAATGCTTCATGCCTGCCTCAATACTCGGGCTTTGGTACCGCATGGCTAGTTTAACAACGTAGTCGTCACCTAGCTGCTCTTGCAGCATTTTCTCAACCGCAAAGCCGTACACTTTTAGCGGTGATCCCTCCTCGGTCCAGACTTCTTTATATATTTTGGCTGATTTTGGAGCCCGGAAGGGAGCAATAATCAGATTAACCAGCATCCAGCGGGGAATAAATGGAAAATCTACTACCCGGCCGTCCATTAGAAACTCACGTAAGTACTTACGTACGTCGGGAGTACTCGGGCTATCGGGTGTGCCAAGATTAACAATCAACACCCCGGTTTTTCCGATTGATGTAGGAGTAGATACCCGGGTTGCTGTTAGTGATTCGGTACTCATTATATTAATTGAATTTATGTAAAGTTTGACTGTTGTGATGGCTTACAGCGTGGGTTTTTCGAAAGACTCAAATACTGATTTGGGTAGTTTACTGAAAACTTGAATATCAGTTAGTTGACGCTGTCCTCGGTCACCGGAGAGAAGTACCTTTCCGTATTCCTTATAAGTCTTCCAGGGTAGTACAAAGCCTGCTTTTTCGTTGTCGGTTTTGGCATAATAAGCCCATTGACTTACCAAGTGCGTTTCGGGGCTGATCCAGACGTAGTATTTGTTTTGGGGGGTATCTCCCACGCTGTCAAACGTAAGCTGAATTTTTTCAGCTGCCGAACCGTCCTCGGTTTTTTCAGAACCTATGTATTTCAGCGTTACGCCAGAATCTTTCAGTTTGTAAGGCATTACGAGCCAATACGAATCGTTGATCCAAGCGCTAATTCCTTGTTTTACATACATGGCTACGGAGTCGGGCTGAGTAAGTTCTTGTCCGTTTTTCATCACGCGGCCGGTGTTCGAATTTACATTAAGTAGCACCGTCTGATCAGCTTTCAAATAATCGATCCGTACATCACCGGTCCATTTGTCCCAAGTCAGCCGACGATTCCCAAAAAAATTCCAGGTAATGAAACGTGTTTTGTCCCAGTTTTTACGTCCGCCCATGGCTTCCATCGCTTCGTCTGCGAGCGCGATAGCTTTGGCGTCAGAGGCTGTTGCCTTAAAGCCTTCGGCGGGAGGATTAACTGATTTTTGAGCAGAGGCAGGGGCTACAAAGCCACACAGAATAACGACTACGCAAGAAAAGAAAAGTTGCTTCATTGGTAAGGTAGTTTTTGATAGTGAACGGGTTAAAAAAGGAACGCACGACTTTATAACAAACGAAACGATCATTTTGTGTAAAAGCGGTGCAGAAATTCGGAAAAAGAGTCTGAAAAGTACTCACAAAAGTGGGGTGGAGGGTCAAATACCTACCAAACGCCAAACGCCGGAAATAAAGAAAAGAAGAAGCCCAACCGGCGTAAGTACCTTCCAGCCCAGGTACATAAGCTGATCGACTCGCAGGCGAGGCAAGGTCCATCGTACCCACATTTGGATCAGTACAGCCAGGAGTGCTTTGGTAAGTAACCAGAAAGCTCCCGATAAGTATCCGAAGATAGTGCCGGGCTCGCCGCTGGTCCAGTCAGCCAGCCGTAAGGGACCGATATTGGGGAAAGGAGTGTTCCAACTACCCAGAAATAGAATAGCTCCGAGGAGTGATACCAGGAGCATCATGCCGTATTCGGATAGCATCAATAAGGCATAGCGCATACCCGAATACTCCGTGTGGAAACCACCCACCAGCTCCGACTCACCCTCGGGGAGGTCGAAGGGAGCCCGGTTGCACTCGGCCAGAGAGGCAATGAAAAAGACAACATAAGCAATGAGCAAAAAGGGATTTCGGACGATATTCCAGCTCAGAAAACCACCAAGCTGAGTGACCTCTATATGTAATCCTTTAAGCCCAAATAGATAGATGGGGTCAGGCGAATAGATACCCTGTTGAAAACTTATTGCCTGTAAGTCGAGGGTTTGGGTTAGCATCACTACGCACAAAATCGACAGCCCTAATGGTACTTCGTAGGAAACGATCTGCGCTACGGAGCGCATAGCGCCAAAGAGGGAGTATTTATTATTAGAGCCCCAACCGGCCATTAAAATACCGATTACGTCCACCGATACAATGGTGAGGAGATAAAAAACGCCGACCGCCGCTCCTGAACCACTAAGCCCGGGAGCTAGGGGTAGTACGGCATACGCCGCAAAAATGGATGCAAAAATAATGAAAGGTGCTACCAAAAAGAGCCATTTGTCTGCTGCTTTGGGAACGATATCTTCCTTTTGTAAAAGTTTGAGCAGGTCGGCAATCAACTGCAATAATCCCCATTTCCCTACCTCCATAGGTCCCATACGGTCCTGGATAAAAGCGGATATCTTTCGTTCAAGGTATACGCCCACTACCACAAAACCGGGTATCATCAGCAGGAATATTATCAGGGTTGCGTACATAGGTGTTCGGTGGACGATGTAATAAGGGGATTATTAGTTTAAAGGTCAAGGGTTAATTGGTCAAAGTGAGTTTAGCTCCTGATGGCCGATTTATCTCCACTAGGTTAAGGGTGAAAGATTAATGGGTCAAAGAATGTATTTAATTTCCTTTGTCCGATTAACCTTTCATAATTTACCCCTTGCCCGTCTCAAATGGGATTAAAACTCCGCGCTCTTTGGGAAGCGGGGGAATGGAATTACATCTCTGATATTTCCCATGCCGGTAACAAACAGTACCAGGCGCTCAAACCCGAGACCGAATCCGGCGTGAGGGGCCGTTCCAAACTGACGGGTTTCGAGGTACCACCAGATACTTTCGGGCTCGATACCTACCTCCTTCACCCTTTCGAGTAGCTTCTCGTAGTTCTCTTCCCGTTGACTGCCACCGATAATTTCACCAATACCCGGAAATAGCACGTCCATAGCCCGAACTGTTTTTCCGTCGTCGTCAAGCTTCATGTAGAAAGCTTTGATCTCACGGGGATAGTTGGTCAGGATCACGGGTTTTTTGAAGTGCTTCTCCACCAGATAGCGCTCATGTTCGCTTTGCAGATCAACACCCCATTCTACGTGGTACTGAAATTTCTTTTCCTTGTGGGGCTTTGACCGCACCAGAATATCAATGGCTTCGGTATAGGTAAGCCGCTCGAAGGGATTATCAACTACAAACCGGAGTTTTTCCGCTAGCGGCATAGAACGTTCATTCTGGGGTTTACTTTTTTCTTCCTCGGCTTGCCGCTTTTCCAAAAAGGCTAAGTCGTCGGCGCAGTTTTCCAGCGCGTAGTTAATTACATACTTTACGAAGTCCTCGGCAAGGTCCATGTTGTCTTTCAGCTCGAAGAACGCCATCTCGGGCTCAATCATCCAGAACTCAGCGAGGTGGCGGGTGGTGTTGGAGTTCTCTGCCCGGAACGTAGGACCAAACGTATAGATCTTGGAAAGCGCCATGGCACCTAACTCTCCTTCCAACTGCCCGGATACGGTAAGGTTTGTCTCCCGACCAAAGAAATCTTCCTTGTAGTCAATTTTACCTTCCTCGTTACGAGGAGGATTATCCATATTTAAGGTCGTAACCCTGAACATCTCCCCGGCTCCCTCGGCGTCGGAGGCCGTCACGATTGGCGTATGCAGGTAGAAGAATCCGTTGTCGTTGTAGTACTTGTGTACCGCAAAAGCCAGCGTATGCCGAATCCGGAGAATAGCTCCGAACGTATTGGTCCGGGGGCGCAAGTGGGCTATCTCCCGCAAAAATTCGAGGGAGTGCTTCTTGGGTTGTAGCGGGTACTTGTCCGGATCGGCAGTACCATAAATTTCAACGTCGTCGACTTTTACCTCAACCGACTGGCCCGACCCCATGGATTCCACGAGTGTACCGGTAACTTTTAGGCAAGAACCCGTCGTAATAAGACGAAGAGTGGCCTCGGAAAACTGTCCCGGCTCGGCTACGGCCTGTATATTATGAATGGTAGAACCATCATTGAGCGCAATGAAGATTGCATTTTTGCTTTCACGCTTGGTACGAACCCAGGCTTTGATTTCTACCGGTTGACCGATTTCGGTACTTTTTAATAACTGTTTGATCTGTACGGGACCCATCATCGTTAATTTCTATATTTCAAATAGGATACTATTATTCTAACAAACTTTTCTGCTCTTCGGAATTACTGTAAAGCTTAATTTCTGGGGTGTTAAGCATGCCGTAAAATTAAGAATAACCCGTCGAAAACCTACGTAATCATAAGTATTAGTACGCAGTCATTACAATGATAGCAGGATTCAGTATGGCTTCTTGTATATTTTCTTTCGGTTGTAACTTGCTGATTTTGAGAAAATAATTCTATGCGGAGGAATAATTTATTATTTTTTTGTGCAGACAAATTCATTAAACAATGAATTGGCATGGCTTTTGGTAGCATATGGTCACAGTAAACCATAAAAAGAGGGAAACGATCGATTAACTAAAAATTGCTAAGTACTAAGGCAGAATTAGTTTGTATTATTAATTTAGTCAAATCAATGGCTAATATTCTCTATATCAAATATTTATAAAAATATAACAGCTACAAGCTAATAGCTATCAGCTACTTACATGACTAACCGCTACTAAATCATTCAAAAGCTAATCATTACCCAGGGGCTGTTACAGAAGCTTTCGCCTCAGCAAATACAGTTTATAAAGCTTCTGCAGATTCCTACGGCCGAATTGGATACTCGGATTAAGGAAGAAATTGAGATTAATCCGGCATTGGAGGAAGGTCAAGAAGAGTTGCCGACCAATGAATTTGAAGACGATTTGTCAGACGAGAGTGATTATGATGATCGACGCAACGATGATCTTGATATCGATAGCTACCTGAACCATGACGAGGTGAATGGTTATAAGATGTATGGAGACGGTTCTTTCGGAAACGAAGAAGACCGGGACTATCCCATTGCCACTCGTCTAACCTTGCATGATAGTCTGTATCAGCAATTTGGTTTCTTATCTCTCTCCGAAAAAGATAAGTTTCTGGGCTTGCACTTATTAGGCAGTATCGAGAATGATGGTTATTTGCGCCGTCCGCTGAAATCTATTGCCAACGACTTGATTTTTACGCAAGGCGTATATACCAGTGAGGAGGAGTTGGAATATGTATTGAAGAAAATTCAATCTCTCGAACCAGCTGGCATCGGAGCCCGTGATTTGCAGGAGTGCCTGCTCCTTCAGCTACGCCGGAAACACAGATCAGATGTCGCCGTTGAACCCGCCATCGAAGTGATTGAGAACTACTTCGAGGAGTTTTCTAAAAAGCATTATGAGAAAATTCAGAGGCGGTTGGGGTTGACGCAAAGCGAAGCATTTAATGTACTTACTCTCATTACTCGTCTGAACCCTAAGCCGGGATCAGTGGAGGGAGACGACGACCGTTCGCACTACCTGACGCCGGATTTCATACTTACCAATCACACTGGTCAGCTGGACGTAAGCCTTAATTCTCGCAATGCTCCCGAATTACGGGTAAGCCGTACCTTTGCGGATATGCTTGATACCTATAATAAAAGCGATAAATCCAACAAAAATATACGCGAAACGGTCTCTTTTGTGAAGCAAAAGTTAGACTCTGCCAAGTGGTTTATTGATGCCATCAAGCAGCGTCAGGCTACGCTCATGCGAACCATGACGGCCATACTGAACTATCAATACGATTTCTTTCAGGATGGAGATGAGACGAAGCTTCGCCCGATGATTTTGAAAGATATAGCCACGGTTATTGATATGGACGTTTCGACGGTTTCACGGGTAGCTAGTAGCAAATGCGTGCAGACCGAGTTTGGACTGTATCCTTTAAAGTACTTTTTCTCAGAGGGGATTGCTACTGACTCCGGAGAGGATGCGAGTAGCCGGGAAGTGAAGAATATTCTACGCGAACTCATTGAAACAGAGCCCAAGCGTAAACCCTTCTCAGACGATAAGCTGGAAAAGCTTTTGAACGAAAAAGGGTACAATATTGCCCGTAGAACAGTAGCGAAGTATCGCGAACAGCTGAATATCCCCGTAGCGCGTTTGCGGAAACAAATTTAATTTCATTTGAGTAGAAAAAGGAAAGTGCGTTGGTCGTGACCCTTTTCGGGTTAATTTTGTTGATTACCATATCACAAAACCTAACCAGAGCCCTTGAATACCCGTATTGCCCTTGTTTTGTCCGTAGTGCTGCATCCCTTATTGATGCCCACCTATTTATTCGGTGTTCTATTTATTCTTGCTCCCGATCTGGTGGGAGTAAGCACACTAGGGTCTTCTGCTCAATGGAGTTTACTGCTACTATTGTTTTTGAATACCTTCCTGGCTCCGGCGCTGCTGATTTATTACTTCTATCGGTTGGGGTTAATCAAAAGCCTACATCTTGAAAATCTGCGTGACCGAAGATTACCTTACCTGGGCACAATAATCATTTACACACTAAGCACGTATTTATTCGGCTGGCGGTTCGAACCCATCAGTGAACTAGTTCCGCAAATTGCTGTGGTACTAGGCAGCGTTACTGCGTCAATTGCGGTGATTGCGGTGATAAGCATATGGTGGCAGATAAGTGCTCATACTACCGGAGTAGGGGGCTTCTTAGGGGCCTTTGGTGGGCTGTTCCTTCGCTATAACGATACTACGCTTTTTTATCCATTTATGCTGGGTATTTTGATAACGGGGCTGATCATGAGTGCGCGTCTTCGTCTGAACGCACACACGCCAGGGCAGGTAAGTGCCGGACTGGGAGTAGGATTGGTCATTAGTATAGCCGCGGTATTTTTGTACTTTTAAGTACCGGGAGTATACCGTCAGGTAGCTTCTAAATAAAAAACCTTTCTTCATCAGCAAAATTTACATCATGTACGAAAACCTACTCTACGAAATAACCGACGGCGTGGCTCATATTACGCTCAATCGTCCGCAGGTTTATAATGCCCTGAGTCCTGATTTGATCAAGGAAATTACCCTTGCGGTAGAATCTGCCGCATCAGATGCTTCGGTACGGGTTGTATTGCTCACCGGGGCGGGGGATAAAGCATTTTGCTCGGGAGCCGATCTGAAAGTGGGGATGGGCGAGGCCGCCAGCCTGGGTGATGCCCTTCGGAAACGCTATAACCCCATGATTCTGGCCATCCGGACGATACCCAAGCCAGTAGTATGCCGTTTGAACGGAGTAGCCGCCGGGGCGGGCTGCTCATTGGCGTTAGCCTGTGACGTGATTATAGGAGCCGAGGAGGCCTATTTAAGCCAGATATTTGTTAGTATCGGACTAATGCCCGATGCGGGCTCTACGTTCTTTCTTCCTCGACTGGTGGGTACGGCCAAAGCCTTCGAACTAGCTTCCACCGGAAGGAAAGTATTTGGCGCAGAAGCGGCTCAGATTGGCCTGATACAACGTGCAGTGCCAGCGGCCGAGCTAGATGAGGCCGTGGCAGAAGTACTTGCCTACTATCGTGAGGCTCCTACCAAAGCGATTGGCGCCATGAAACAGGTACTAAATCAATCGATGCAGTCAGATTTGGAAACGATGCTCGAACATGAGGCCGTAGAACAAGATAAATTGGGAGAAACGCGCGATGCCGGCGAAGGAATCATGGCTTTTCTTCAAAAGAGAAAGCCTGATTATCAGGGTCTATAATTTTTATCTTCAATTTTCTACTAAAATTAGCGCAAATGATTTGGTAAAAACAATCACACCACCTATTTTTGCGTTCCAATTCAACGGAAACGGTTTCGTAGCTCAATTGGATAGAGCACCTGACTACGGATCAGGAGGTTTGGGGTTCGAGTCCCTTCGAGACCACAACAAACATAAATAACCCTTTAACTATCAGTTAGTTAAAGGGTTTCGTTTTTTATTTGGGGCAGTTTGGGGGACACCTTTAGAAAAATGCCAACTACTTGGTTTGTTTCATCGGTACGCCATCGGGGTACACCTGAATCAATAGTTCGCGCTGCTGCTGTGTCGGCCTGAATACTTCTCTGAACTCAAAAAGAACAGTCTGATTCTTACTGTTGAATACCCGCCTCTTTAAATTGTTGCGGGGGTTGCTGTCAATATTTCTACATCTTTTCTTTTCGCAAAATACCGCGCTGCTCCGCCTGTGACCGATAGAAGTTCCACAAACTTTACATCGTCGTTCCTGATCTTGATTTGAGGCATTAACCGCCCTGTCTACATTGGTCTGTCTTACTAGTATACTTGAAGTAGTAAAACGTACTAAGTTTTGTTTCTTGTGGGCGGGTAAAACGTTCGAACTTTTCAGTAGTGAATTAACCTTTCCAGTAATCTGTTCACCTACTGTTTCACGGGTACGGCCTCCGTACTTTCTGATGATCTGCTCAAATTGTTTCCGGTAGTAATTGCGCTGCTGCCGGTTGGGTAGGTCGCGCCAAAAGTGGGGGTTCATACCCTTTTCATAAATACGACGTTCAGGGGCTGTCATTTGCTCTGTGTCCAACTTTTCGCCTACCATTAACCCTTCGTGTCGCGGAGGATAACCCCTAAAACGGCTAATTTCTGACTATCCAACAAATCCGCCATCGTCCGAACCTCCACGTTCTTAAAATATGCCATCGCCATTACTTTGACCTCAAATCGTAGGGTATTAGTATCAAGGTGGTACTGTTGTTTTTTGTCGTACACTTTCACTATAAAATTTTGGTGCTGCCATTGTTTAAGGTATCCACGACCGCCAAACGAGCGAACGTCGGGCAATCTGAATCGATAATTCAAGATGTTATCCAAGAACCTGAACGGGGGGGTATGTATCGCAATGTTCACCCCGAACTCAATATTATGGATTGTCACCTTTTCGGGTGGGGTACGAAGTAGGGCGGATACTTCCTCAACTGTTTCTTGCAGACGATCAAACGTAAAGTCGTCGTGGTTATGCTCTCCGCCATTGGCATACTTATGCAAACTTCCTGTTACCTCTACCATGCCTGACCCATTAATAACTATTTTCAAATTTCTGATTGTAGCTATTCTTCGTCCGGAGTGATCCTCCCCCGTTTCGGTATTTATCTTGTCTGCCGTGAATTCAAGTCGGGTATCTTTCCGAAGTTGTTCTGATAGTCCCCGTGTATTTATCCATATCTTTACAAAGATAATCATAGCGGTGATTTTTGCCGTTGTGTGAGAATCGAACATTTGAATAAAAAGGGGACGGGCGTTTTGCCTATCCCCTTTTTTGTTCTGATTCTATACCATAGCTGTTGATTGGGTTTTGTGTAAGTGGGTCAGGAATTGCGAATAGAACCCGCTGACGTGCGAAGGATATACCCGTAGTCTACGGAAATAGTATACTGCTAAACGGGTATCATGGCTCCAGAAACGAAAACATACCTCTGACTTATCGCAGTCGTTCCCGTGGAGGTACCCACTAAAAGGCGTATTTCGTAATCCCGTAAAGAATAGGCGGGTTTTGTTCCGGATTCGACCGGTGATAATATACCCGTTCGAGTAGCGTCGCGTGACCTCATCCCTCGCCTCCTCTGTCCAGAGTTCAGCGGGTAAGGTGTCAAAGGGCACACCGGTAGAAAGTTTTTCGTACTTCCCGGTCTCCTCATTGAGCTGGTACTCTTCCCGGAAATAGTCCGTGGTTTTCCCGTTGTGTAGAAATGAACATTTAGTTGCCATCGGTTCAGCGGTTAAGAGTGGTTCTTACTTTGCTGAGTGCTGCCTCCACATCTTCCAGTTTGTAGAGTACCCGGTTCCCGAATCGGTGGGCGGTAATATCCCCCCTACGGGTACGATCCCAGAGGGTCTTGAGTGTTAGACGGGCGGCGGTCTCCTTGCGGCTCAAATAGCGGGGTTCCGTGGGTAGGGTAGGGTAAGGCACAAAGGCGGTAATTGCCTCGGATACTGCCAAACGGATGAGTTCTGTTAGCTCATCGGGCGTAAACTGTGTTGAAATAATACTTTGCATCTGTTTTTGATTTAGTAAGATGCAAAGTAAAAGGCGGGAAGGGGGTCGGGAAGGGCGCGGGAATTCCCGAATTTCTAAAATTTAATTCAATTTAAACGAATCGAGTTCAGACTGTACCTTTTGAGCTAAATCAGTATTACCATTGCTGTTAAAGTATTTCTGCACTATGATTAAATCCGCTCGGTATGCCTCTACCTGATTCGATGATATCGGCCTACTATTTAAAATCCGATCAATTCTCTGGAATGCCTTGTTGAATGCATCCTTGCCAATTCCGTATTTTTGGGCTAGTTCTCTATGTCGTATGGATTTGTCAAAAGGGGGAAATTCTGGTACTTGTCTTAATTTTCCTTCTGTAAAATATTCAATCAGCACATATTGGGCGGCGAAGAGGTTTTGTTTATTTGTTTTTATTTTCGACTTACTTGGAGTAGGGTTGAATAGCTGTAAATTCTCCTGATACTCGCGTTTTTTTTCAACTATCCATTCCCCAATAAACCTACGAAGTTTAAGTAACGGAATATCGGCAGACTCAATTCGAGTTCCATTGACTTCATAAACTATTTCCGTCTTAATAAATACAAGAAAAACAATCCCTAACAATTCTGATGCTGTTAATTCATATTCCCTATGTTCAAAATATAGTGCATCTAACACCCTACGAACCCTATTTTTGGCGTCTTGTTCATTTAAATAAAATCCTACCCCTTGCAGAAGATACCCTGTCCAAATCCCTACAATTCCGTTAAAGATTTGATCAAGGCCATTAGCCTTAATTACGTCTTTTTCCATCGAACATTTGATTTTTGATGTTAAGTTTTATTTTTGAAAAAATGAAATGAAACGAAATGGTTTCCCCCCTCTTTCCCCCGCACAAGTGTAGCAAGTGGTATAATTACAAACTGTTGTATTACAGAAATTTGCCGAATATTATATTGCATTATGTTTCAGTTTTTCAACTATTGAGCCACACGCAGCGGTTTGACCTTACCTTGTGTATTCTCCCGCCAAAGTTCCCGTAGCCTGTTTGCTGTTTCGCGCGGTGTTACCTTGATGTACTTCATAAAGGACGTTTCGGTACGGTGGCCGGTGATCTTCATAATTGACGTTGGGGGAAAACCCGCCAAATACTGATTGGTGGCGAAACTCCTCCGCGCGGTATGGGTTCTAATGCAAGTTGTACTTTGGGTGATTCACGGTCTGTTTTATGCCGCCTTTCGTGATGGTTTCCGACACGATAGAATCAAACCCCGCCTGTTTCCCAATTCTTTGAGATAGTCGTTCATCCGCTGATTACTGATAGGTTTGGGTAGGCTGTTGGGCGTGATACCCTTGTAGCGGCTCATAATTGCCTCAACTTGCGGGTGTATCGGTATCACCACGATTTCGCCCGTCTTTTGGGTTTCCATTTCGATAAATTCCCCGTCCATGTCCGCCGGGCTGATCCGGGTAAAGTCGGAAAATCGTAGGCCCGTCCAACATCCGACTAAAAACAGGTCGCGCACTTTTTCCAGTCGTGTCTGCTGGCTAAGGTCAAGTTCAAAAAGGGCGTTAATTTCGCCCTCATTCAAATATATTGAATCCGGCTCAGATACTGCCTTGAATCGTTTGGGGCTGAAATTGGGCATTAAACCGCGCTCCTGGGCCTCAATGAAAAACGTTTTCAACTTGCGGATGTGTTTCCCTATCGTATTGGTCGCAAAGTTCTGTTTTACGAGATACTGCTGAAACTGCGAATAGAAGTGGTGATCTATCTGGGCAAAACTGAATTCTCTTTTCTTGTAGTGGGTAGCCCTAAATTCTTTCAATACCCGCGCGGTCTGTTTGTACACCCGTAGCGTTCCCTTTGTCATCGGTCTACCGGTCTTTTCAATAATCCGGGTTTCACAGTCTTGCAAGTAGTCCTCAATGTACCCGAACAAATCAAGGGGTTTGGCGACTACTTTGGGGGTTCGGTCTAGCTGCTCATCCAATAGGGCGCGGTAGGTGTCCACGTTGGGCGGCTGCTGGTCATGGTCGTTCATGTACTTGCGTAGCACGTCCTCCGCCATGGTAGCAATGTTTTTCAGGCGGGTATTGAATTCCGGGAAGGTGGGAAACTTCTTGGTGAGTTTGGCGCGCTGGGTGGTGGTGTCCCAAAATTGGGGCGGCATGGTTTCACCGGTGGGGTACTTGGTCAGGCGTACACCGTAGTAGCTGACAAATATGAAGAATAGGGGTAGGTGTTGCGGCCTCCTTGTCACGGAGGTAAAAGTTAATCTTTGCCATGTATGTATTTTTAAGAATCGAACATACCAAAGATACAACCTTTCCTAGTTGGGGGACAGTTTGGGGGACACTTTTTTTAAATCTTATTGTATTATTCTGTACTAATCTGAATATATGATATATTGTAAGTAGTCGGACGTAAATATAGATATAATTTTTACCT
>JBDNFP010000112.1:0-7584 GCA_041689775.1 Spirosomataceae bacterium | reverse complement strand
ATTTTAAATGAAGGATTAAAAATATATCGTCAGGAACTGGCGATTACAAAGGTGGAGAGGAAATCAGACTTTGGTAACAAAGCACACTCTATGAAACCCGAAGCCCATCCCATCGCCTCTGGCGTGGGTGGGTAGTTCACTAAAAGGGTCAAAAAAGCAAGACTGACCCATAGATGACGTGTAAGCGCCTGAGCTCAACTAATTGACTGTCTTACTGAGTCTAGTTGTTGGACCGTTGGGAGAGGGAAAATAAAAAACAGTGATTTCGGTTATGTTGAAATCACTGTTTCGGGACACTAAAAAAACGGTTTTGCGCTACTTATCGCGAGAGTAAAGGGTAGTGATAGAATGGCTTATGGAATACTATCATTTGCCATTTCGCTCGCTATCTCATAGTGCCAACTCCGGTTATTGCTTGGATTATCAGGGATGTATTGTTTATACAAAAATGTTGGATTTGGATTCAAGTACTAATTGCAACGATGATTTGTTAAAAACTCGGCTACCCTGGCTTGGGCTTGTTTAAGCCGTGATTTTGCCTTTGCGCCAAGCTTCTTTTCCCAAATGTCAAAGAACTTTGACCATTTTTTTACTTGATAAAAGTGTACCCCTAGAAAATTTTCTGAAACGTTTTTCATCGTATCCAGTTGCACAACGCCACTTTCTTTCGGTTGTTAAACTTGCAGTTGAAATATTCATAGCATCAAAAATACGATTATACTTCCATTGCAACATGTCTAGTATCTCTGGTGCCTTTGTTTTAAACGAATTCGTTGCTTGATGTCCCAAACCTGATATCTTTTGTCCCAAGTTTAATAGGTATACTTCTGAATTAGGTGTATTTTTGAGGGCCATAAGAAACTACAATTTACTCAACATTACCTTTTAAGTCACTACGCTATAAGAGGAGAAACCTTGTTCTATGCTATTCTTAAAGAAGGAAAGCGTTACCCCGGCAGCCGAGTAAGTAACTATGCCAGTACGCTGAAAAAAGTCTACCTGTACGTAGGTGAGTATCACTTATTCAGAACATTGGAAATGGCCGAAGAACTGGGTCTTTCCATCGCCCTTACCGGCCCACCAAGCCCTCACGTTGATCCGTCGCTACCGACAGATATCTGCCTGGTCGCTGAACTGGAAAAAGTTATTTAAAGTAAGACCAAAGCCGACCTTCTCCGGATCGGCTTTGGTCTTACTAGGGCATATATGTAGTGCGCACTCCTAGTAGATAGCCACCATAAACTCATTAGCGTTTCCCCAGCGGAGTATTTTGGCACACTTTGCAAAAAATAGATAGCCAGAACTAAGGAATAGGAGAACTGCGAGCGTCTTAGGTGTATAGTTTTCATATTCTATATCACTTTTCACTCTAAAAGCCATGACCAATCCTGTTAATTTCCGATTAACCAGTAAGTTTCGTACTGGTTTTGATAATCTCTCCGTTCCGGTAGATGCCGTGATGCGGATTGAAAAAAAAACCTGCAACGATCGCCTGTCTGTATTATACCTTTATGGTCTGAACGAAAAGAACTCCTCACAGGTAATTCGGACTTGGTTTTACCAATCGGCCAGTGATCTGGAAAAAGACTTAATGTTAATTCAGAAAAAATTTCCGGATCTGGATGTTCATTAAAAAGCCCGTCAGAAAATACGCTTATCGTAATTCGTTGGGTACATAGGTGATCGGCCTATTTCAATAACGAAACCCATTTAGGCTATCTGAGTGGGTTTCGTTATTGAAACCGGTGGTCAGGGCGTAGTGACTTTCATATAGATGTAGTCAAGGGTACCATCGGGTTTGATGAATGCCTGAATAGAGTTAATAGTTGAGTACTGATGCCAACTAAGTACTTGTTTATTAGCATGGTCGGGAGGCAGTTCTGGAAGCCCTAGTAGAGTAGGTACCTGTTGAGGTTCAATGGTTTGGGTGGGCGTAATCGTAATCCAGTCGGCCATGTCGTTGATATAGACTATCTTGATCAGGCCATCTTTGTAGGAGTACTTCTGACAGGTAGCGCAGCCCGAGTTGGCCGCAGTCTCGGCATCGAGCTGACTTTGATGTCCCAAAATAGTAGCGATATCTTCTTGGGTTTGCCCGGCGATATCCAGTATGTTACATAGTTTTTGGGATGTTAGCGACTGGGAGGTCTGCGTTGGGGTAGGTTGACAGGCAAAGGTCAAAAATGATAAAAGTAAGATACCATTAGTAGTCATTCCGAAAAGTAGGGTTGATGTACATACTACCAAAACTCCGAAACGATGAATTTTACTTGGTTGGCCATCGAAAACCTGGATGATTCAGACTCGAATGAATAGTTCTACGACCAAAATAAGAAGGAAAAAGAAAGTTACTATTTTCAAAGTCAGGCTTTTCTGGAAGTAGAAAAGTAAATCTTCAAATAGGTTGCGCATGATGAGCTCGTTATAGGTTCAACATCAACAAGTAAGTAATTTTTTTTCAGAGCACCTAATTGATTTTACCATTGTGGTGCACTTTGAAACAAAAAAATCCCCCTTGCCTGAGGCCCGAGGGATCAATGTTTCTGATGAAGTATATTCTAACACGATTATAAATCAGCGATTTCTTTCGTGATTTCGTCTTTTGTTTTACCGACTTTCTGTTGGAGTTTTCCCCACATTTCCTCTTCCTTCCCTTCGACAAATGTAAGGTCATTATCGGTTAGTTGACCGTACTTCTGCTTTAATTTGCCTTTCAATTCGCTGATGCTTCCTTTAATTATTCGAGTATCCATAGTTTTCCAGGTTTAGTGTTAATGATATACTTACTACAAATAGTCAAAAGACTGTTCCAACCGTAAAATACAGCCTAATTGTGGTAGAATCTGTGTTATTCTGACCCTCCTGTGAACTTTTTTACCCATTGGACTATCACAAAAAATGGCAAGTCCCACGTGTGCGGGACTTGCCACCAATCGCTCAAACAAATGAGCTGACTATACTTTTAAGAAAATACGGTTACGATAGAGGAAGTACAAGAAAAGCCAAACCAGCCCAAAGGCTCCCAGTGCATTCAGGACTTCGTGCCAGGGTTGGGGAAGGTGTTGGTACATGCCTTCGAATAACAGTTGTGAACTTTTATTAAAATCAATGAAGTGATACCCAAGGTAAATGGTAAGGGAGTTCATACCGATGACTTTGAAGAAAAATGCCCAGCGGGAGAATCTCCATAGGTCAATGACTACGTAAAATAAGGTCAGGAAAAGAAAAGCCATGCCCGCGGTGAGGGCAATAAACGACCCGGACCACAAGTGCTTATTGATGGGTAGGTGCAGGTTCCAGACTAAGCCCAGTACTACGCCGCCGGTTCCGAATAGTAGTAATTTTCGAATCGTGGCCGCCGGTGATTGTGTATTGCGGAGAATATCACCAGCCACGGAACCTAAAATGGTAAGACAAAAAGCGGGTAGTTGGGTAGAAAGCGCTAACTCATCGTAGGTTTGCTGTAACAAACGTCCCGGCATAATCTGACGGTCGATCCAGCCCATGAGATTTCCTTCGAATGACAGATCGCCCGCGCCAAAGCCGGGTACGGGTAGTAAAAAGAGGGCTGCGTAGTAAGTAAGCAGGATCACGGCCACCGCTATTAGTCGGCCCCTGAGAGAAAAATTAAGGTAGAGTACGGTAGTAAAAAAGGTTGCCAGCCCAATGCGGCCCAGTACGCTTCCGTACCGTATGGTAGAAGGAGTGAAAATATCCAAAGGCGCATTCTTGTACAAAATTCCCAAACCAATCAGAACAAACATCCTTATCCCCACTTTTCGGTATAGCTCGGCGTGAGAAGTACCCCGGGCCAGACCATTGGTGAGGCTAAACGAGAGGGAAACGCCCGCCATGAAGAGAAACAGGGGAAAGATAAAGTCATAGAATGTAAAACCGTGCCAGGTGGGGTGTTCGAGTTGCATGGCCATGGCATCAACCCAAGCGAGGCCGGTTTTGCCGTGGAGGAGCGAGATGAAGGCACCTCCTCCGGCAATCAGCAGCATATCGAAGCCGCGGAGGGCGTCCAGTGATTGCAGTCGCACGGGTTGGGCGGCTTTGGTTTCAGCAGTCGGAGTGGTGGCAGAGCTAGTAGTGACGGGATTCATGAGCAAGAGGTTTAGCAAAATGTGATTTCCACGGGGTTTGGTAGAGAGCTTACTCAGAGGTAGCTAGTAACTTATCGAGACGAACGATACTCTGAACCGCGGCTCGCACGCTGTGGTAGTTTACTTTCCAGGAGTGGCTCATGTGGGTCCAGATGGATTCGCCCTGCCGGGTAAGCAGCGGTCTCCACTCGCCCACTTGATGGTCTATCATATGATCGAACACAAAGCGGTGGGTGGAGTTGTAGGCGCGCAGGTATACTTCATCTCTGAAAACACGGTAGGCATCCAACATACCGATCAGTACCTCGGCCTGTTGCCAGAATTCCTTTTCGCGATCGTACACTTCCCCGGTGTGTGACCCTTCCACGTATACGCCGCCAAATTCCCAGTCGATGCCGTGTTCGATGGCGTGGTTGAACGATTTGAGCAGTTGGTTCCGGTGGGTATCGTAGGGTACTCCGGCAATATCGAGGGCATGCATGAGCAGCCAGGCAAATTCTACATTATGCCCGTAGCTGGTGTTATCATCCGCCGAACTTTTTAGGCCGTCCTCGCTGAAACGATCCCACCCCCATACAATGTCAAATTTAATCTGGGGTGCTACCCGCCAGTCGGCCCAGAACTGCGGAATACCCGTCCCGTAGTCGGGATGCATGATTTTATGGATCAACAACTCAATGATTTCCAATAACTTCCTCCGGTGTATTTCTTTTCCACTGGCTTCGTAGAGGGTTGTGAAAGCTTCCATCAGGTGCATGTGGGCGTCGAGGGTTTTGCGGTCACCGCCCGCTGAGCCCGGACCTTTTAGCGTCCAGTCGTGATGGAACATTTCAAAGTAGCCTCCGTAGTAAGTATCGACGGCGTATTTTTGGAGTAGATCAAACACCTTTTCGGCGTATTCCAGTCCGCGGGGATCACCCGTAGCCAGGGTATATTCACTCAATGAATAAATGGCAAAACTATGGCCGTACACAATCTTTTCGTCGATCAGTACCTCGCCCTTTCGGTTCATGAGCCAGAAAAATCCTCCGTTTTCTTCGTCCCACATTTTATTGAGCAGGAAGTCAATTCCATGCCGGGCAATATCAGCAAACCGTCCATCGCCGTAGCCCGCCCGATGAGCCGACGAAAATGTAAACACGGTGCGGGTTTGGGCAATCAGTGATTTTTCGTCTTCTCCCGAATCATTGCCATCTTTATCAAAGTGGGTAATGTAGCCGCCGTTGGTTGTATCAACGCATCGGTTTTCCCAAAAGGGTAGTAGTTCTTGGGTGAGGTGGTGGTGGGCTTCCTGACGATAATTTTGAAGTTGTTCGTGATTCATACGAGGCAGTCGGATTAGGAATAACTAATAATTCTTTAAAATGGAGCTACCAATAAACTATTCTTCCGTATCAAAGGAGGGGTGATGCGCAATAGCCATGTCAATGATTTCATCTTGGCTGGCCGTACCCGTCTGATTCAATTTTTGTACCGTAACGGCGGCGGCAATATTGGCGAGGGAAAGCGCCTCTACGATGGGGATTTCGGCACCTAGGCAAGCGGCAAATGCCGCCACGGTGGTGTCGCCGGCTCCGACGGTATCTAATTCGTTGGTCAGGTGTAAAGCCGCACTTTGATGTACCATTCCATCCTGTATATATTGTATACCCTCTTCGCCTCGCGTAATGAGTACGGGGCCGAGTATTTGGCTCGATAACTGCCGGCCGTAGAAGGCACATTCTTCGAAGGTCCAGGTAGCAAAGCCTTTTACATCTAACAGTCGGGCTAGCTCCTCGGTATTTACTTTTAAAGTGGCACCGCGTAAGGCCATCCCGAAAGCCCGCATATCGGCGAGTATAAATACTTTTGGAAAGATAGAAATGAGTCCATTCAACTGCTCAACCCTCTCCTTTGTGATTAGCGGACTTTCAAATTGCTGGTTTATAATCAAGACATCTAGTTGGGATAGCTGAGTCCGGAGGCTTTTCAAGGTTTCTTCAAATGCTGTATCTGCCAGACTATTGTGGGTCCCAAAGTCGATCCTGTTTAGTTCGGCCTGCTCATGGAGTGGTTTGGTATAGGTGCAGGTATCCCAGGTGCCGTCTTGGATTCTGAGTCCCGCCGTATTTACTTGTAAGCTTTGCATCAGGTGAAGCATTTCCCGGCCGTACAAATCCTGTCCGATTGCTCCAAAAACTTTAATTGAAGCTACGCCCAGTGCCGCCAGATTCTGGACTACGTTTCCGGCTGCTCCTAGGGAGGTTCGGGGTTGGCTTCCCCACCAAACTTGCTGGCGGGTCTCTAATGAAAACTCTTCGGTTTCTTTTTGTAAATCATAATAAAGATCAACGGCAAAGTCTCCGATAACCCCGACCCGGAGGTTCGATACTTTTTCTAAAATAAACCTTATTTCACTTTCCTGCATGCGTTATAAAGGTGGTTGAAGTTGATTTCTGGGGTATCACTATTTATTTTTAACACCTCCTAAACTGCCTACGGTAGATTTTAATTTAAAAGCAGTGGACTATTAAATTTACTCACTGGGTACCCTTGGCCCTTGGTTATTCTGCGCACTAAATTTCTTAGTGATGCAATTTTTCTGTTGGACAAAGGGCTACTAATAATTGAAGGCCTCCACTAGTGGAGGCCTTCAATTATTAGTAAGAAAAGTAATCAGACTAGAAACGTAGCCTCCAATTCAGATTGAGGAGTGTACCCAACTGGCTAAATTGATACCCGTCATACGTCACTTGCGAGTAGCGTTGGTTGAACGTGATTAGGTTAGACTGAACTTTAAGGAAAGCAGCATCTCTTAGCAATCCTTCTCCTTTGGAATTATTGGCTTTAAATTGCCACTCCGGAAGAACATTAAATACGTTGTTGATATTGATAGAGAGGGTAGAGTTCTTGGTTGTCTCGATATTAATGGCGAGATCGGTCACCAATTTGGTTTTAAACTCTGTGTAAAGGCTTTCATCCAGGCCCTGCTGATTGAATTTGGTAGGTCCAAACAAGGTGTTGTTGAGTGAGAAACCAATCTTGCCTAACTGGTAATCACCGCCTAGGATAGCCTTAAACATCGGACGAGACGTAAAAAATAGTGCCTCCTGACTCGCGTTAGCTACCAAGGAAGGGTTCTTGATACTTCCTTCGCGTTCGTTTTTGATGGTGTAGTTACCCGCAAGGTTTAAGGCTAATTTCCTTTTACCTAGCATGATGTTGCGGTAATTGGCCACAAAGTCAAGTCCAGCGGTGCGGGTATTAAGTGCATTCACAAAAAAACTAAGTACCAGCTATAAATTAGTTTATGATAAAATTCGAGAATTTTATCTTCCAACCGACTCCAAATTGAGCCAAACATCGGTTGGCAGCATAGAAAAGAGTATCTTTATTTACATAATCTGTATGGTCAATTTGTTCTTTTTTGATTTTACGCCAAAGCGTTTCAGCGATATTTAATTGAGGAGAGTAAGGAGGCAGATAGAAAATATATAAT
>JBDNFP010000111.1:0-23481 GCA_041689775.1 Spirosomataceae bacterium | reverse complement strand
AGCTACGTTAAGAAAATTAGCCTTACAGATTATCGCTGAGTATGATGATAAATTAAGTCTAAAAAAAGAAGAGTCAAGGCAGCTTATGATATAGAGTATATGATGGAATTAGTAACTTGAAATTCTCATGCGTTTGCCCTGTTTATTCTCTGTCACGTAGCGAGTAAATAGCGAGATCCATACCGGCTACATCGGTGCTCCGGCGGATACCCGTCGCCCGGTCATTGATCATACCTATGATTTTTCGATCACGTTTGTCTTTATCGACAAAGCAGCCCACGATATGTATCAGGTACACCCCGATCACATGACGTTTATCGATACTTGTGCTTCTCTTTGGGATCGTGTGCAGGTGTATGATGCTGTATCCTGATCCAGCTTTTAGTACTTTAAATAGCCCAAAAGTGGCCCGTACATAACATCCGGGCCACTTTTGGTTTTTCTTCATACAAGCACGCGTAGTACTCAATCCGCTACCCGAAGTACAATCTTCCCAAACTGCTCTCCGCTATCCATCCGGCGCAGGGCCGCTTCGGCATCGCTTAGTTCAAAAACTTCATCCACTATCGGCACTAACTTTTTCTCTTCTATAAATCGGAGCATTTCTTCAAACTCCGTTTCGGTACCCATGGTAGTACCATAGATATTGAGTTGCTTAAAGAATACCTTGGCCGGTACTATATCGGTTATATTTCCGGCCGTACCTCCGTAAAAACAGATAGAAGCTCCCGGCGCCGCTACGTCAATGAGCCGCGTGAAGCCTTTGCCACCGGCGCTATCAATGATGACATTAAAGTAGCCCGTCTTAGGAGCCTTCGCCTTTACCAGCAGATCGCGGTACCAGGTAGGTTCTTTGTAGTTGACACCCCCTTTGACCCCCAGCGAAATGGCTTTACGTATTTTTTGGTCTGAGCCCGAAGTGACCCATACCTCGGCCCCGGCTGCTACCGCAAACTGAATAGCAAACAAAGCTACTCCCCCTCCGGCGCCCGTTACCAGTACTCGGTTACCCGGCTTAAAACCACCCCGCGACATCAGTGCCCGCCAAGCCGTAAGGCCAGCCAAGGGTAGTGAGGCTGCCTCAGCAAACGAAAGGTGTTCCGGCTTTGGCATCAAATACTTTGCCTCTACTTTGATATACTCACAAAAGGTACCGTTATCGGGCAGGCCCAGAATTTTGTAGTCA
Organism: Spirosomataceae bacterium; assembly: GCA_041689775.1. Taxonomy (GTDB): domain Bacteria; phylum Bacteroidota; class Bacteroidia; order Cytophagales; family Spirosomataceae; genus JBDNFP01. Next base: position 22,295 of record JBDNFP010000111.1, on the reverse strand, counting down.
TCGCCATAAAAAGCCGGGTTGTCGCCCCAGTTGTGCGATGGATTGATGATTATTTCCTTTCCAAGCCAATACTCGCTTACGCCTTCGCCAATTTCGGCCACTACCCCGGCTCCGTCAGACCCTAAGATAATAGGGGGGTTAATATTGGGGTATAATCCTTTCTGTATCCATACGTCCCGGTGGTTAAGCGCGGCGGCTTTTATCTGCACCACCACCTCACCCTTTTGGGCGGTGGGCTTTTCGGTTTCCCTACTAACCAAGGGTTCGTGAAGTACTTCTAAAATTGCTGCTTTCATACATCTAGTGGTTTCGTGTTAATCCTAATTCATTTCATCTTGTTTCAATCGTCCGGCATCAATGGCTCCGCGAACGCTACCATGGGCTTTGAGAAGTTCTTCGGCTTCTTCCCGAGTACCTCCCAATTCTTCCATAACCATTCGTATAGCTCGCTCAACCAACTTATGGTTGGACATTTGCATATCTACCATTTTATTTCCTTTTACCCGCCCCAGCCGGATCATAACCGAAGTCGAGAGCATATTTAGTACCAGCTTTTGGGCCGTACCGGATTTCATCCGGGTACTTCCCGTCACAAACTCGGGGCCAACTACCACCTCTACCGGAAATTCTGCGGCCTCAGCTACTTTCGACCCGTCGTTACACACAATACAACCCGTCAGGATGCCCGCCTTACGCGCTTGCTGTAACCCTCCGATTACGTAGGGTGTCCGACCCGAGGCGGCAATACCTACCAATGAATCCAAAGTCGTGATTTTGTACTCCCCCAAATCTTTCCAGGCTTGTTCAAAATCATCCTCAGCGTTCTCTACGGCTTTCCGGATGGCCGCATCTCCTCCGGCGATTAGCCCAACTACCAAATCGAACGGAACACCATAGGTTGGCGGACACTCCGAAGCATCCACCACCCCCAAGCGACCGCTAGTACCGGCACCAATGTAGAAGAGACGCCCTCCCTGCTGCATGCGGGACACGATTTGCTCCACGAGTTTTTCAATTTGAGGAATTGCCTTCTCGACGGCCAACGGTACCATCTTATCTTCCTGATTTATACTGGTTAGTAGCTCCCGAACGCTCATGCGCTCTAAATGATCATAGCCGGATACGGACTCGGTAGTTGACATAGGTATCAGAGTAATTTGTATTATTTATAGTTAAAAATAGCTATTTCTAGCATTCGGTGATGATACAAAGATAATTAAAACAGAGGTTCTTTATAATTAGCAGAAAAAGAAGGGTGAATATTTGGAAAATAAAAAGATAGACCTCTTATTTGTAGTGTAATTACGCATCTAGCGAAATTACACTGAATCAAACATTTCTTTAAATAGCGTTCCTATTTATTTCTGATCTACATGCCATTACACTCATCAGCACCCATTAGGGTAGGGTGTGGGTGAAAACGGTGTATCAGATACGCAGCCTCACTCACACACAAGCTGAGTGAGTTTTTTTTTATGAAACGATTTCAATACCAAAGCCTTATAAAATCACCTTAGTAGTACTACCCCATGAACTCAACCGATACCAAAAGCCTTAATAAATACTCGCGTACTCTTACCCAAGAAGTTACCAACCCCGCAGCTAAGGCAATGCTCTACGCGGTCGGGTTGAAGGAGAGCGATATGGCAAAGCCACAAATCGGAATAGCTAGCACCGGATACGAAGGTAACCCGTGTAATATGCACCTAAACGGCTTGTCGGTGTATGTAAAGCAAGGAGTACAGGCTAACGACATGATTGGATTAATCTTCAATACCATTGGGGTGTCTGACGGTATGACCAACGGAAACGCCGGAATGCGCTACTCGCTGCCCAGCCGCGACATCATCGCCGATTCTATCGAGACTGTGGTAGCCGCTCAATGGTACGATGCCGTGATTGCGGTAGTGGGTTGTGATAAAAACATGCCCGGAGCCGTCATGGCCATGGCCCGCCTCGAACGCCCTGCCATCATGGTATACGGTGGTACGATTCGCTCGGGACACTACAAAGGACAGAAATTAGATATCGTATCGGCTTTTGAAGCTCTCGGCAAAAAATTTGCTGGTAATATTTCAGATGAGGATTACGAGGGTATTATTCAGAACTCCATTCCCGGCGCCGGAGCCTGCGGAGGTATGTATACCGCCAATACCATGGCCGCTTCTATTGAAGCCATGGGGCTGAGCCTGCCGTTTAGCAGCAGCTACCCAGCTACCCACGCAGGAAAGCAGGAGGAGTGCAAGAAAATCGGAGCGGCCATGAAACTTTTGCTCGAAATGGACCTTACTCCCAAAGAAATCATTACCCGCAAATCGCTGGAAAATGCTCTGACCATCGTGATGGCCCTGGGAGGATCTACCAACGCTACTTTGCACTACCTCGCCATTGCCCGCGCAGCGGGTATCCCGCTCACGCTTGACGATATTCAGGCAGTGAGTGATCGTACTCCCTACATTGCCGATCTGAAACCAAGCGGGAAGTACTACATGGAGGATATTTTAGAGATTGGTGGTGTACCGGCTATCATGAAGTACCTGCACGGCGAAGGATTGATTCACGGAGATTGCCTGACCGTGACCGGAAAAACCATTGCCGAAAACCTGAGCGAAATCCCGGATCTGAACTTCGAAACCCAGAAAATCATCTTCCCAATTTCCAAAGCAATTAAGTCAACCGGACACATTCAAGTACTATATGGCAACCTTGCCCCTAACGGAGCGGTTGCAAAAATCACGGGTAAGGAAGGCCTTACCTTTGAAGGAGACGCCAAAATATGTGAGCACGAATCTGAGATTATTGATGCACTCTCCAAAGGTGAAATCAAAGCAGGACAGGTGGTAGTGATCCGTAATTCTGGCCCGAAAGGCGGACCGGGTATGTCGGAAATGCTAAAACCTACTTCGGCGATTATGGGAGCTGGATTGGGCGATAAAATTGCCCTCATCACCGATGGGCGTTTCTCCGGCGGTACGCACGGATTCGTGGTAGGGCACATCACCCCTGAATCGTACGAAGGTGGTCCGATCGCTTTGGTAAAAAACGGCGATAAAATTACCATCGACGCCAACACCCGACAATTGACTTTGCATATTTCGGATGAGGAAATGGCTACCCGGAAAGCTGCTTGGATACAACCTGAACCGATGTTTACGAAGGGAATGCTGGGCAAATACATTCGTAATGTAAAGTCAGCCAGTGAAGGTTGTGTGACCGACGAAGCATAAAAAGACAACAAACAAATCCAGATAAAGTCATGGAAAGAAACGAAACGAATTTGTTGGCCCTCGACGGTATGGAACCAGAGATAGGGGTTGAGACATCCCAAATCATAAACGGTTCCCATGCGGTCATTAAGTCATTGATCATAGAAGGCGTAGAAACTATTTTTGGATACCCCGGTGGAGCTATTATGCCCGTGTACGATGCTATTTATGACTATCAGGATAAGATTGATCACATTCTGGTACGCCACGAGCAGGGCGCCGGGCACGCGGCCGAAGGCTACGCTCGTGTTTCTGGCAAGGTAGGCGTCTGCTTGGTAACCTCCGGCCCTGGCGCTACCAACCTAGTAACAGCCGTTGCCGATGCCATTATTGACTCTACCCCCATGGTATGTATCGTTGGGCAGGTGGCCAAGCATTTATTAGGTACCGATGCTTTTCAGGAAACTGACGTAATCGGGATTACGATGCCAATTACCAAATGGAATTATCAGATTACCTCCGCCGACGAGATTCCGGAAATAATGGCCAAGGCCTTCTACATTGCCAAGTCGGGTCGTCCGGGGCCGGTATTGATTGATATTACCAAGAATGCGCAAAGTGAAATGATGTCAAAATCATTTACTTACACGTTCTGCGAAAAATTGGTAAGCTATCATCCAAGGCTAATTCCCAAAAAAGAACAGGTGGAAAAAGCCGCTAGCCTGATCAACGGGGCAAAGCGCCCATTCCTGCTATTCGGACACGGAGTCAAGATAGCTGGTGCGGAACAGGAGTTGATGCAACTACTGGAAAAGACCGGTATTCCCTGTGCTTCCACCCTCTTGGGGCTATCTTCCGTACCCGTCAACCACCCGCTTTACGCCGGTTGGCTTGGCATGCACGGTAATTACAGCACCAACCGACTTACCAACGAATGCGATGTGCTGATTGGCGTGGGACTCCGGTTTGACGACCGTGTGACCGGCGACGTGAGTCGGTACGCAAAGCAGGCACAAATAGTACACATTGAGATTGACCCCGCCGAGGTAGACAAGGTAGTGAAAGCCAATGCACCCGTTGTTGGTGATGCCAAAGAGGCGCTCAAAATGCTGATTCCTCTACTCAATCAGAATAGCCACGAAGAATGGTTGGAAAAGTTCAGGGAACTAGATGCGGAGGAAGAATCCTGTATAACCATACCAGAACTAGCCCCTACCACAGAAAAAATCAAAATGGCCGAAGTAGTACGGATGCTCTCCGATAAGACCAAAGGAGAAGCCATCATAGTAGCCGACGTAGGACAGCATCAGATGATAACCGCACGCTACTACGAGTTTAAGAAGAATAATTCCTTCGTTACATCGGGTGGCCTAGGTACCATGGGGTATGCCCTTCCGGCAGCCTTTGGTGCCAAAGTGGCCCTTCCGGAGCGTGAGGTAGTCGCTATTATTGGTGATGGATGCTTCCAGATGACGATTCAGGAATTGGGAACCATCGCGCAGAGTGGTCTACCCGTCAAAGCTATATCCTGAATAATAATCACCTGGGCATGGTACGTCAGTGGCAACAACTATTCTTTGAAAAACGCTACTCATTCGTAGAGTTGCAAAACCCTGATTTCATTACTATTGCCAAAGGATTTGGCGTAGCGGGTCATACCTGTAACCACCGGGAAGAGCTGAGTGATTCGCTTGATACCATGTTAAAGTCTGATAAGCCTTACTTATTGGAAGTAATTGTGGAGAAAGAGGAAAACGTATTCCCGATGATCCAGACCGGAGCCTGTGTATCTGAAATACGGCTTAAGTAATTTTGAATGATAGGATGAGTGAATGCAGAGTTTATTCTATCATTCACTCATCCTATCATTCACTCATTCAAAATTGAAATATGACAACGTACACCATCTGTGTTTTTACGGAGAACACCATCGGGTTGCTCAATAAAATCACCATCATATTTACCCGGCGGCGCATCAATATTGAGAGTCTTACCGTATCCGAAACCGAGCGCAAGGGAATATCTCGCTTTACTATTGTGATCAGGGAGGAGTCTCGCGAGAAGGTAGAGAAGATCGTACGTCAGGTCCGGAAAGTGGTAGAAGTACTAGCTGTATTTGGCTACCTCAACGACGAAATTGCGTACAATGAAATAGCACTCTTCAAGATACCAACTCCCGCCGGAGCCAAGCGTCTTGATATCGAGACCATCAATAAAACATATAAGGCTTGGGTAGTATACTGGGGGCTCGACTACGTGGTTATTGAAAAGACCGGAACCGAGGAAGATATATTTGATTTCTTCAATTACATAAAGCCCCACGGTATTCTGGAATTTGTCCGCTCCGGGCGCGTCGCCGTCAGTAAGTCATCCAGGAGTTTGGTGGAGTACCTCCCCGAAGCTGACTGGGAGTACTATATATAGAACCCATAGTACAAGAAAGCAGCTATTTTACTAGTAAGAACCATTCCTGTAATTATAACTAATAAATCGTTTACCAATGGCAAAGTTAAATTTTGGCGGAGTTGAAGAAGAAGTAGTAACCCGAGAGGAGTTTCCTCTTGAAAAAGCCCGTGAAGTACTTAGTGAAGATACCATTGCTGTAATTGGCTACGGCGTACAAGGCCCCGGCCAAAGCTTGAATATGCGCGACAACGGATTCAACGTAATCGTGGGTCAGCGCAAAGGGGGTAAGTCGTGGGATAAGGCAGTTGCCGATGGATGGGTGCCCGGTGAGACTCTTTTTGAAATTGAAGAAGCGCTTGAAAAAGGTACCATCATCTGCTACCTGCTTTCAGACGCCGCTCAGATTGAACTGTGGCCTACCGTAAAAAAGCATCTTAAGCCGGGTAAGTCGTTGTACTTCTCCCACGGCTTCGGTATTACCTACAAAGATCAAACTGGCATCATTCCTCCGGCCGATGTTGATGTATACTTGGTAGCTCCAAAAGGCTCTGGTACTTCATTACGTCGGTTGTTCGTAGAAGGAAAAGGCTTGAACTCATCATTTGCCGTATTCCAGGACGCCACCGGAAACGCCCGTACCAAATGTATCGCCATGGGAATTGGTGTAGGTTCAGGTTATCTGTTCGAAACTGATTTCTACCGTGAAGTTACCTCTGACCTTACCGGTGAGCGTGGTACCTTGATGGGCGCTATTCAGGGAATCTTTGCTGCACAATATGAAGTATTGCGCGCCAATGGTCACTCTCCTTCCGAGGCCTTTAACGAAACCGTTGAAGAACTTACTCAATCACTGATGCCGCTTGTAGCCGAAAATGGAATGGATTGGATGTACGCCAACTGCTCTACTACCGCGCAGCGTGGTGCCCTCGACTGGTGGAAACCTTTCCGTGATGCTACCAAGCCCGTATTTGAGCAATTGTACAATTCCGTAAAGTCAGGCGAGCAAGCAAAAATTTCTATTACCCGCAACTCACAGTCTGATTACCGCGTAAAGCTTGAAGAAGAACTAGCCGAACTACGTGAATCAGAAATGTGGCAGGCAGGCACTACCGTACGTAGCCTACGGCCGGAGAATAGCTAAATCTAATGAGTGAATTTTGATTGAAAGCGTGATAAAGTTGCTACGTGTTAAAATATATTAGTGTAGCTTTTTCCAAGCTTTCAACTCATAATACTAATCAACTTTTGAACTTTTGCTCAATCTATCATTCTAATAATCTAACATTGAAAAATTCCGATGGAGGTATTTAACCTCCATCGGAATTTTTATTTCTGTGGGATTAATCCGTATTTTCGTTCGTTCATAAAGTGAATGGAAAGTCAACAAACGACATGAAAGAAAGTATCAACGAATCCACGACTACGCTTCCTACCCTAGATAATATATTTCTCGCGGCTGAGCGTTTACGAAATGTCATTACCCATACCCCACTGCTCTATAACTTACAACTGTCGGAGGAGTACGGGGCCAATATTTACCTCAAACGTGAGGATTTACAGATTGTACGTTCCTACAAAATACGCGGAGCCTACAACAAAATGGCCAGCCTATCCGAAGAAGCACTAGCCAAAGGAATAGTCTGCGCCAGCGCGGGTAACCACGCCCAGGGAGTAGCCTACGCCTGCCGAAAAATGCAAGTACAGGGAGTCATCTTCATGCCCACCACCGCTCCCGCCCAGAAGGTAAAGCAAGTAGGTATGTTTGGTAAGGAGTGGGTAACCATACAGCTTGTAGGTGATACCTACGACGACGCCTACCACGCTGCCATGGAGTACCGGGATGCCCGTGACGCCACTTTTGTACACCCGTTTGATGATGTACAGGTCATGGAAGGACAAGGCACCGTAGGTTTAGAGATATTTAAAGATGCCGATTTTAAGGTTGACTATCTCCTAATGGCTATCGGTGGTGGCGGACTAGCCTCCGGGGTTTCTACCGTTTTTAAGCAGCTTTCTCCCAAGACGAAGCTCATCGGCGTTGAACCACTCGGCTCGCCTACCATGCACAAAGCCATTGAGGAAGGCCACGTACTGACGCTGGAACAGATCGATAAGTTTGTCGACGGAGCGGCGGTACGTCGCGCCGGAAATATTACGTTCGAGATTTGCAAAGAAAACCTGGATCAGATTGTACTTGTACCCGAAGGAAAGGTATGCTCCAGTATCCTCCAACTCTACAACGAGCAGGCTATCGTAGCCGAACCCGCCGGTGCCCTCACCGTAGCGGCCCTTTCCTTTATCGAAAACGAAATCAAAGGCAAAAATGTGGTAGTACTCATCGGGGGAGGCAATAACGATATCACCCGCACTGAGGAAATTAAAGAGCGCTCTCTGTTGTACGAAGGACTAAAGCACTATTTCATCATTCGTTTCCCGCAACGTTCCGGTGCCTTCCGCGACTTCGTGGATGTGCTCGGTTCTGATGTTGACATCACCCGCTTTGAGTACACTAAGAAAAACAACCGGGAGCAAGGCCCCGCCTTGGTAGGTATTGAGCTAAAAAACCGGGAGCACCTAGCACCGCTGCTGCAACGCATGGTTGATGGTCGTATTGCCTACGAGTACCTCAACGACCAGCCGGATATGTTTCAGTTTATGGTGTAGATAGCTGGAAGTTTAAACTGTATTCATGTATATTTAAGCTTCCAATATGACAAGTGGATACCCTACCATTCTACATGAAAGACTACTACTATATCCTAGGCATTAACCGGAGGCTTCACTCGATGAAGTCAAAAAAGCCTATCGCAAGCTATCCACCAAGTTTCATCCCGATAAAAATGATGGTGATGACTTTTTTACGGAACGGTTTAAAGAAATTCAAGAGGCTTACGAAGTGCTTTCTAAGCCTGATTTACGGACTACCTACAATAAAAAGTACGAGAAATTTAGACAGTCATCCACTGCTGGTAAACGTGAATCACCGTCCTACAATAACTTTTATCCTGTAATTGAACAATTAACGGTATCACCTTCAAAAATATACGATGGGGATGAAGTCGAGTTTTCATGGAATGTGTTCAATGCTGACTCGATTCAGATTGAGAAGATAGGAAATGTACCCGCCAAAGGGAAAAAACGCATTAAAATTTCGGGGCTGCGTAGTGCTAAGAGTATTCGCATATCGCTTACCGCTACAAATACCCGTATCGAAAAGTCTGAAAAGTAATCTGTTCAGATTTTCAATCAGGCTTATGAGGATATTGCGAAAGAAGTTCTTGGAATGAAAGAAGTAAATACCCCAAGAGCGGACAAATAAATTCTCCTTATCAAGAATTATCAACTACTGCTACTGTTTTGATTTGGATAATTATGATCACTTTTCTCTTTGTAGCTTTCTATTGGATATCGAAAGAATTCCTTTGAATTTTCCACTTTGAATTTTCCACTTTCAACTTGCTACGCGTCCCGTCTGACATAAGTACCCAGGAATTTGAGTCCCTGAAAATTCAGGACATGACATTTGTTGCCTACCGTAACGAAGTGTACCCGTCTAAGTACGAAGTATTTTTCGAGGAACATGCCGTGATCGTGGTGCTGGAAGGAGAAAAGAAGTTCAGCGGTACAAATCAGGAAGTACACGTAGAGAAGGGCGATATTCTCTTCATTCAGCGGGGGTTCTACCTCATGTCGGAATCTATTCACGAGGCTTACAAAAGCCTGGTATTTTTCTTTGATGAGAAGCTACTGAAAGAATTTGTGGGTCTGCACTCCGAGCTTTTTGAAGCCGAACGCGAGATAGCCCCGTTACAATCCCCGATACTTCTACTGCATTCTTCCACTACCTTTTCACAATTTGTTGAATCGGTATTTCCCTACTTCCGATCGCAGACAGGCCTCAAAACTCATTTCCTACGACTCAAATTCCAGGAACTCCTCCTGCACCTTTTGGAAATCGACACTTCCGGTAAGCTGCAATCTATTCTATTGAGCATTCACACGGGGAAAAAAGCCGATCTTCGCTTTTTGATGAATAGCTATTTCCTTAAACCTTTAACTATCAATGAGCTCGCCCGGCTATCAGGTCGTAGCCTATCGGCCTTCAAGCGTGATTTTCAGGAAGAATTCACTACTTCCCCCGCCCTTTGGATCAAGAAAAAAAAACTGGAACACGCTGATCTTCTGCTCCGGACTACCTCCATGAATGTCTCCGAAATTAGTGGTGAAATTGGCTACGAAAGTGTTTCTCACTTTATCAAAAGCTATAAAGAGAAATACGGTTTTACGCCCAAAGGCACCCATTGAGCCAAAATCATTATTCTTTGGCCGTTTTACGTTATAGGGAAATGAGAGATAATCGGGAATTTTGTGGAGTAGTTGATGAATAAAGTAAGAGGCTATTTCCAAACACGAAGAATCTGAAAGACTAATTTCATGGCAGATGTATTTTCACAGGTGTACATTCACCTAGCATTTGCGCCAAAACACAGGGAAGCCCTGATTCATTCTGCTTGGGAAGAGCCGCTTCACAAATACATAACCGGTGTAATACAGCAACGTGACCATAAGCTTCTAGCGATTGGAGGTATGCCAGACCATGTACGTATTTTTATTGGACAAAAACCCTCCGAATCGATTTCGGAACTGGTGAAAGAGATGAAAAACGCTTCCAATGTTTTCATTAACACAGGAAAGTTGAGCCGTTTCAAATTTGATTGGCAAAATGGTTATAGTGTCTTTTCTCATAGCCGTTCTCAGGTTAATTCGGTTTGTAAGTACATTCTGAATCAGAAGGAGCATCACAGGAAGAAGCCGTTCAAGAAAGAGTTCTTAAAGCTTTGTGATGATTTTGGGATTGAAGGAGGGAGAAAGGAGTTCTTTACCTGGTTTGAAGTAGATTTAGAAAAATAAGGAAGCGTCATATCTGGCTTCTTAGAAGCCCAATATTGATGCAAACCAATGTTAAAACCACGAAAGTCACGCTTCTCCAAAGCTAAGGTTTTGAGAAAGGAAACGTTCCTACAAAGGTTGCGTCTCTCCTGGGCTGACCACAGAAAGGAAAAGAAAGAATAAGATAGAGGCATAAAAACCAGCTTCGGAGAAGCCTAATATTTGTAAAATACAACAAGCAAGCACAACGTCAGGGCTTCGGAGATGCCCAATGTTTGTTGTGAATGAATTAGAACATACAGAGTAAATTATAGAAATAACCGATTAACCAATATGTCAACTCAACCAACAACCCTTTTCGACAAAGTATGGGATGCCCACGTCGTTCGTAAGATCGCAGATGGCCCCGACGTGTTCTTCATCGACCGTCATTTTATTCACGAAGTAACGAGTCCTGTGGCTTTCAACGGACTCGAAAGCCGCGGCGCTGGCGTACTTTTTCCAGGGCGAACCTTCGCCACCGCCGATCACAATACTCCTACGATCAATCAACATTTACCCGTAGAAGATCCACTTTCGGCCAATCAGCTGAAAGCATTGGAAACCAACACGGCCAAGTACGGCATTTCGCACTGGGGACTAGGCCACGCTAAGAATGGTATCGTGCACGTAATCGGACCAGAAAACGGGATTACCCAGCCCGGTATGACCATCGTCTGCGGTGATTCGCACACGTCTACCCACGGTGCGTTTGGTGCTATTGCGTTTGGTATCGGCACTTCCGAGGTAGAAATGGTATTGGCCTCGCAGTGTATCATGCAGCCTAAGCCCAAGAAAATGCGCCTTACCATCAACGGTAAGCTGGGTAAAGCGGTACTCCCTAAGGATGCTGTTCTGTATATCATTTCTCAGATTTCGGCTAGTGGAGCTACCGGGTACCTTGTGGAGTACGCCGGGGAAGTATTCGAAAGCATGAGCATGGAAGGCCGGATGACGGTATGTAACATGTCGATTGAAATGGGTGCTCGTGGTGGTATGATCGCCCCCGACGAAAAAACCTTTGCTTACCTGAAAGGCCGCGATCAGGCTCCTAAGGGCGATGCTTGGGAGAAGGCATTAGTCTACTGGAAAACTCTCAAAACCGATGAAGATGCTGAGTTTGATCTGGAATATACCTTCGACGCAGCCGATATTGAGCCGCAAATCACCTACGGTACGAATCCTGGTATGGGAACAGGTATTTCTCGCTCTATTCCAACGGCCACTGAGGTATCCGGTGGGGCTTCGTATACTAAATCGCTGAGCTATATGGGCTTTGCTGAGGAGGAAACTATGATCGGCAAACCGATTGACTTCGTATTCCTGGGTAGTTGTACCAACGGCCGAATTGAAGACTTTCGGGCGTTTGCCTCCATCGTGAAAGGCCGTAAAAAAGCCGATAACGTAACCGCTTGGCTGGTGCCTGGTTCGCACGTGGTAGAGTCCCAGATCAAGGAGGAGGGTATCCTGGATATCTTGACCGAAGCTGGTTTCGAGCTCCGTCAACCTGGCTGCTCAGCTTGTTTGGCCATGAATGACGATAAGGTACCCGCCGGAAAATATGCCGTCAGTACCTCCAACCGTAACTTCGAAGGCCGTCAAGGCCCCGGCGCACGGACATTGCTAGCTAGTCCATTCGTGGCGGCAGCGGCAGCGGTAACGGGAGTGGTATCTGATCCCCGACAGTTCTTATAGTAGCTGTCGGCTATTGGCTGTCAGCTTTCGGCTTTTCAAATTTATCTACTTTCCTAAATGAGAGACTTCCGGAAATTTAAGGTTTGGGAGCAATGCCATTTGCTGACGCTTGAAATATATCGCATGTCTTTTCGATAGAAGAAAGGTTTGGACTGACTTCTCAAATCTGACGGTCATGTTCATCTATTCCGACAAATATTGCGGAAGGATGCGGGAAACGAAGTGAAAAGGATTTTGCCCGGTATCTGGATATTTCTTTCGGCTCTGCCTCAGAGACAGAGTACCTGATACTTTTGTGTAAAGATCCGGGATATATAGATTCTGTCACGCATCAAACTATTCACGACGAGCTAGTAAGTAGCTGACAGCTATTAGCTTGTAGCTGTTACCTTTTTGTAAATATTTGATATATAGAATATTAGCCAGTAATTTGACTAAATTAATAATACAAACTAATTATGCATCAGTACTTATCTATCAAAAAGCAGCTACATCAATTAATTAATTAAAAAATTAACGAAAACTAAATGGTATCGGCTATTGGCCACCGGTTCTCAGCTCTTATTTTAGAGTAAGAAAAGCCGACTGCCGACCGCCGACCGCCGAAAGACCAACTATGGCCTACGACAAATTTACAATACTTAAAAGCACTGCCGTTCCGATGCCGATCGAGAACGTTGATACTGATCAAATTATCCCCGCCCGCTTCTTGAAAGCGACCGAGCGCAAGGGATTCGGCGACAACCTGTTCCGCGACTGGCGATACAACAACGACGAGAGCCCCAAGGCCGACTTCGTACTGAACAACTCGATATACAGTGGCAAAATTCTAGTAGGGGGTAAAAACTTTGGAAGTGGATCCAGCCGCGAGCACGCTGCCTGGGCTATTTATGATTACGGCTTCCGTTGCGTAGTATCGAGTTTTTTTGCTGATATCTTCAAAGGAAACTCCATCAACGTAGGTATACTACCCGTGCAGGTATCACCGGAGTTTCTCGATAAAATATTTCAGGCCGTCGAAAAAGATCCGAAGGCTGAGCTCGAAGTAAATCTGCCCGAGCAAACTATTACGATCGTAACTACCTGTGAGCAGGAGTCTTTTGATATCAATGGTTACAAAAAGCATAACCTAACAAACGGCTTTGACGATATTGACTATCTACGAGCCATGAAGGAGGAAATAGGCGCCTTTGCCGAGAAGAGTTTGTACTAATGGGCTGTCGGCCCTCAGCAATCGGTGGTCAGTTTTTTGGAAACGCTGACCGTCGATTGCCAACCGCCGAAAGCCAAAAGCCTCCCTATGAGATATATTGAAATAATGGATACGACACTCCGCGATGGCGAACAGACCAGCGGAGTGTCGTTTTCTGCCTCCGAAAAACTGACCATCGCCCAGCTTTTACTTCAAGAAGTAAAGGTAGACCGTCTGGAAGTAGCCTCCGCCCGGGTATCCGACGGAGAGTTTCAGGCTGTCAAAAAGATTACTGCCTGGGCCGCTCAACACGGCTACCTCGACAAGATTGAAGTACTAACTTTTGTGGATGGGGACGCTTCTATTCAATGGATGCTCGGAGCCGGTGCCAAAGTCATGAACCTACTTACCAAAGGTTCATTGAATCACCTTACCTTTCAATTACGCAAAACTCCACAGCAGCACTTTGATGAAATTCAGAAGGTAGTTGAGTTAGCCCTGAAAGAAGGTATAGTCAGCAACGTATACCTGGAAGATTGGAGTAATGGGATGCGTAGTTCACAAGAGTATGTTTTTGAAGCATTGGACTTCCTGACAACGCTACCCATCAAACGTATTATGTTGCCCGACACCCTGGGGGTACTTACTCCCGGTGAGTCGTATGAGTTTGTAAAAGCGATCGTGGATCGTTACCCAAACCAACATTTTGATTTTCACGCCCATAACGATTACGACCTGAGCATCGCTAACGTTATGGAAGCCGTAAAAGCCGGAGCCCATGGCTTGCACCTGACCGTAAATGGCATGGGTGAGCGGGCCGGCAATGCTCCATTGGCTAGTACTATTGCGGTACTTAACGACTTCATGCCGGAGGTAAGAACATCTGTTAAGGAGGATTCTCTCTATTCGGTTAGCAAGATTGTTGAAACGTTTTCGGGTATCCGCATCCCTACCAATAAACCTATCGTTGGTGAAAACGTCTTTACGCAAACCGCCGGGATTCACGCCGACGGAGATAAGAAGAACAATTTGTACTTCAGCCATCTGATGCCGGAGCGTTTTGGTCGTCAGCGGCTTTATGCGCTTGGCAAAACATCCGGAAAAGCTAACATCGAAAACAACCTTCGGGACTTGGGTATTACACTCAGTGACGAAGCCTTAAAGAAGGTCACCCAACGGATTATTGAACTAGGAGATCGTAAGGAGGTAGTTACTCCCGAAGATCTGCCCTATATCATTTCGGATGTACTGGATAGCGATACGATCGAGGAAAAGGTGTCGGTTCTTAACTATGTATTGACCCACTCCAAAAATCTAAAACCTTCGGCTACGCTACAAGTCAGGATCGGTGAGGATATTTTTGAAGAAAGCGCTCAGGGCGACGGACAGTACGACGCCTTCATGAACGCACTCAAAAAAATATACGCTAAGCTCAACACCGAGCTACCAATGCTCACCGACTATGCTGTACGAATTCCTCCCGGAGGAAAAACAGATGCACTTTGTGAAACCATCATAACCTGGAATATTGGAGGACGAGAAGTAAAAACCCGGGGGCTTGATTCCGACCAAACGGTTTCGGCTATTAAGGCTACCCAAAAAATGTTGAACCTGATTAGTCAAGCCGACGCTCCCAGAGCTTCTGTTACGGAGGTGGCTTGGAACAGCTAATTTCTACAACCCATTTGAAAGCTAATCAATTTCGAATTTAACCATAATCAAAAACCCTTGCACGGTAAGTTTCATACTTTACCTGCGTTTATTATCTTTATGAAAAAACATATTCTGATCGTGCCAGGCGATGGCATTGGACAAGAAGTTACGGCAGTCGGTAAGAAGGTGTTAGAACGGATTGCCGAAAAATTCAATCACGAATTTACCTACGATGAGGCTCTGATCGGCCACGTAGCCATTGAAGCAACTGGTAATCCATTACCAGACGAAACCCTCGAAAAAATGCGGGCTTCGGACGCCGTACTCTTTGGTGCCGTGGGCCACCCCAAGTACGATAATGACCCAAGCGCAAAGGTTCGTCCGGAGCAGGGACTACTCAAAATGCGAAAAGAGCTTGGTTTATACGCCAACTTACGTCCCATTAAACTATTCGACGAGCTGCTTTCGGCTTCTTCCATCAAGCCCGAAATTCTGAAAGGTTCCGATATTCTTTTCTTCCGCGAACTAACTGGCGATATCTACTTCGGTGAAAAGGGCCGGAAAGACGATGGTAAAACCGCCTATGATATTGCGGTTTACAGCGTGTACGAAGTAGAGCGTATTGCCCGTAAAGCATTTGATGCTGCTATGACCCGCGGCAAAAAACTCATGTCCGTAGATAAAGCCAACGTACTCGAAACCAGTCGACTTTGGCGCGAAGTAGTGCAGCGCATAGCGTTGGAATACCCCGAAGTTACCGTAGAACATCAGTTTGTTGATTCGTGCGCGATGCTACTCATCAAGGACCCCCGTCGTTTTGACGTAGTGGTAACGGCCAACCTATTTGGCGATATCCTCACGGACGAAGCCAGTCAGATTGCCGGTTCTATGGGTATGTTGGCTTCGGCTTCCATTGGTGATGGTACCGGAGTATACGAGCCGATCCACGGCTCGGCCCACGATATTACCGGCAAAGGGTTAGCGAATCCTCTGGCATCTGTTTTGTCAGCAGCGCTGCTACTCGATATCTCGTTTGGTCTCAAAGAAGAATCAGACGCTATCATCAATGCCGTAGACCTGCTACTCAAATCGGGTATCCGCTCCCGTGACATTGCCGATGCCAATACTCCGGCTGACATGATCCTGGGTACCGAAGCCATCGGGGAGGCTTTATTAAAGTACTTGTAAAAAGGTAAAACCCTCAGAAGGAGTGAGTACTAAAACTACTTACTCCCTGTTTTTCCAGAATAAGATTTGCAGAATTGGAATCTTATTCTTTTCTTGCGGGAGAAAATCGCAGTAGGCGAAATTTCGCAGATACTAAAAATAATGCAAAATCAAATATTTAATAAACTAGACCTCTTCCTTCTAATTACTTCGTAGTTAGCGAGAAAGGCATGGTTTTATAAGATCAGAAACCCTTTCTCAAACCGAGGAAGGGTTTTTAGTTATAATTTGGTGAAAATTAGTAATTTCGTAGTTCAACCTTTTTTTAAACCTCCCCAATAATGAGTCAGCGAGTTTACATCTTTGATACGACCCTACGTGACGGCGAGCAAGTACCCGGCTGCCAATTGACCACCGAAGAGAAGATAGTAGTGGCCCAACAGCTGGAAATCCTGGGTGTAGACGTAATCGAAGCTGGATTCCCAATATCTAGTCCGGGTGATTTCCGGTCGGTAGTTGAAATATCCAAAGCAGTGAGGGAGCCAACTATCTGCGCGCTTTCCCGTGCCGTACAGGGCGACATTGACGCAGCGGCTGATGCCCTTCAATACGCTAAACGTGGCCGTATCCATACCGGAATCGGCTCTTCTGACATCCACATTCAGCATAAGTTCAATACTACCCGTGAGAAGATTATTGAGCGGGCGATTGATGCTACCAAGTATGCTCGCAAGCGGGTAGAAGACGTTGAGTTTTATTGCGAAGACGCCGGCCGGGCTGATTTGGTTTTCCTGGCGCAACTGGTCGAAGCAGTCATTGGAGCAGGGGCTACGGTAGTCAATATTCCTGACACAACCGGATACTGCCTACCGGAAGAATACGGTGAAAAGATAAAATACATTTTTGAGAATGTGAAGAACGTTCACAAGGCTACTATTTCCATTCACTGCCACAACGACCTTGGCCTTGCTACAGCAAACTCACTGGCTGGTATCCGGGAAGGTGCCCGTCAGGTGGAGGTTACGATGAATGGAATTGGTGAACGCGCCGGCAATACCTCACTTGAAGAGGTGGTAATGGCTCTGCAAGTGCACAAGGAGCTCGGATTAGAAACGGGCGTAAATTCAAAAATGATTTATCCAACTAGTCAGCTTGTTTCCAAGATGATGCGTATGCCCATACAGGCTAATAAAGCGATCGTGGGCCGTAATGCATTTGCTCACTCGTCGGGTATTCACCAAGATGGCTTCCTAAAAAACTCCCTCAACTACGAAATCATGAATCCTCACGATGTTGGGGTTGATAAGTCTGATATTATTCTCACCGCGCGCAGTGGACGTCACGCGTTAAAACACCGCCTTGAACTCCTCGGATTCTCCTTTGAGCAGGTTACCCTGAACGATTTATATGTACGTTTTCTGGATATAGCCGACGTTAAGAAAGAAATTAATGACGGCGATCTGGTCGATCTAGCCCGCACCGTAGCGGTAGCGTAGGTACAATCAGTCGTAGATATACAAAAAGCGGAGGAGTGTAGCTACTTCACCACTTTTGTTTTTAGAGCAGGGTACTTATTTTTTCTTACTCAAACATTTTCGTTTAACAAACTGTACTATTAGCATAAAAGAGAACTGATAATCTGAAAAAATATAACAACCAATGGCACGACCTAATCCTGATCTTATTGCCGCCCTTCGACGCACGGCACAAAAATTACAGAAAGGCGCACCCTACCAATGGGGCCACATGGGAAGTTGCAACTGTGGTAACTTAGCCCAAGAAATCTCTACCCTCACCAAAGGAGAGATTCACGAGCACGCCTTGGCCGTCGGACGCGGTGATTGGAACGAACAACTCAATGACCACTGTCCCACGAGTGGATTACCGATGGATCTGCTGATTCTGGAAATGATGAATGCTGGCCTCACAACCGACGATCTGAAACATCTCGAAAAACTAACAGATCGCCGAATCTTGGAGTGCCTACCCAACGGTAAAAGACACCTACGTCATAATTTCCGGGACGACGTGGTGCTTTACCTAAGTACTTGGGCCGGCTTACTTGAAGATCAGCTTCTGGCTACGATCGAACTTCCCAAATTTGAAACTATCAGAGCTAAGACCCGCGAAACAATAGAAGCTGTTTGACATACAATTGACATTTTAGA
Source organism: Spirosomataceae bacterium (assembly GCA_041689775.1). Taxonomy (GTDB): domain Bacteria; phylum Bacteroidota; class Bacteroidia; order Cytophagales; family Spirosomataceae; genus JBDNFP01. Next base: position 3,879 of record JBDNFP010000111.1, on the reverse strand, counting down.
CAGAACAGGCCCGGCGAAACTCGCCGGGCCTGTTCTGTCTAAAACCCTTCTTCTTTTATCTCTTTCTCCGTAATCGAGCCATACTTTCTAACCTGATCTCGTATTTCATCTGCCTTACCTACCAGTATAAATTGCAGGTTGTCTTTGGGAAAATACTTCGCAATAATCTCGTTTGCTCGGGTAACCGTTAAGTCATCCACGACTGATTGAAAGGTATTAATAAAGCTTTCGTCAAAACCATACACAAACATGTCGGTCAGTAAACTGGCCAACGCTCCTGATGATTCGTAGTTGGGTAGAAAATCACCCTTAACGTAGGCTTTGGCCGAAGCGAGAATATCTTCGTTGAGGCCGGTACGGTGCAGGCTGTCTAACACTCCCAAGGCCATATCAATGGCGGGTACCGTCGTGGAGTTCTTGGTGAAAGTACTGATGTAAAACGTCCCTCCTTGTTTGTAACGATTAAATCGGCTACCCGCTCCGTAAGTAAGCCCCGAGTTAACCCGCAAGGCATCATTGAGCCAGGAAGTAAACCGCCCACCCAGTATAGTATTCACCACCAACACCGGTACGTAGTCAGGGTTATTATAGACGATACCTTTACCCCCAATTAAAAAGGTAGTCTCCCGGGCATCTGACTTATTCACCAATAGCACACGACTATTTTTTAAATTCACCTCGGGAGCGTTATCCTTTCCTACTAACGATTTAGCCGTTTTCCAGTCGCCCAATAGTGCGGTGATTCGTTTCTTCATGTCGGCAGTTTTAAAGTCACCTACCACGGCAATGGCTGCCCGATCGGCGGTATAGTACTTTTCGTAAAAATCCTTTACATCGTCGGCAGATATTTTCTCCACGGTCGCCCCTATTCCACCCGTAGGACTACCGTAGGGGTGCTGGCCAAAAAGTAGCTTATTAAAGTAGTTACCAATAACGGCCTGGGGGCTTTCTTTCTGTTGCGTTAGCTGTAAAAGCGTCCGTTGTTTATGTTTTTCAAATTCGGTGGCATCAAAAACGGGGGATACCAGTACCTGCCGCAACATATCGAACATTTTATCAGTATCCTTTACGGCAAACGACATAGTTACTTCGGCGTTTTCCTTACCCGCTACGCTATTCAGCTCTGCCCCCACGAAGTCGGTTGTCGCTTCGATCTGTTCTTTGGTGTATTTAGCACTCCCAAATAAGAGCGCATCTGCCGTCAGAGTGGCTAATCCGTAGCGCTCTCCGTCGTGCATGGACCCGGCATCAAATACCGCTGAAGCATAGATGAGCGCTACTTCATGCTGCTCCATCAAATAGACCGTCAGTCCATTTTTGAGTTTAAATTTTTCGTGAGTAGGTACCTTGAAGTTGTTTTGGGCCGAGACCGTCAGCGTCATAAAAGTTAAAAGCGCGAAGAGTATCTTTTTCATAGTGGTTTTATAAATGACTCAATGAGGTACGCTGTATCAAACACAATAAGGATCTGGCCGGTATTACTCCCCGGTTTCCGGTAGCAAGTACCCTACCGTACGATTTCGTTTGGTAAAGTAAGTAGCCGCTACCCGCTGAATATCGGCGGGCGTCACCTGCTCAAACAACCGTGGAGCCTCATACAGCTTACGGTAGTCTCCAAAAAACATCTCGTAAGTTCCAATATTATTGGCTTTCCCATTGATGGTCTGAATACCACGATAAAACTCCATTAATTTTTGATTCTTAACCTTTTGAAGCTCCTCTTCGCTGACGCCCTCCTTGATGAGGCGATCTATCTGGGCTAGCACGGAAGTTTCTAATTGTTCGGCGGATACTCCGTCAGCCGCTACTGCGTAGACATAGAAAAGATTTGGATCAAAACCATCCGCCATGTACGTGAATACTTGGCTAGCTACGGTAGAATCCATCACGAGTGACTTCGTAAGCCGCGATGAGTTTCCCGAGGATAGCAAATTATTCAGCAGATCCAGTGCGTAATAATCGCTGTGCCCTGTTTCGGGTGTGTGGTAGGTCAGCAGTATGTTGGGTATAGAAATATCCTTGTAGGTAGTTGCCCGACGTTCTCCATTTTGGGGAGGCTCTACCGTACGAACCCGGGGCGGGAGCCCACGGGCCGGAATGGGAGCCATGTACTGATTGGCCAGCTTGCGCACCTGGGCCAGGGTAATGTCGCCAACTACTACCACGGTAGCATTATTAGGTGAGTAGTAGGTCTTGAAGTAGTCTTCCAGGTCCCGCTGAGTCCAGCTTTTGATGTCTGATTCAAAGCCAATCACCGGCAACATGTAGGGGTGCTCCTGGAAGGCGGTTGCTTTTACCAACTCACTGATGAGCCGAAAATTACTGTTTTCGAGCCCGGTACTCCGCTCCGATAACACCACTCCCCGCTCACTTTCTACCATCGAAGAGTCTATGCTTAAACTGGCAATACGGTCAGATTCTAGTTTGAAAATAGTTTCCAAAGCATCTTTCTGAAACCAGTCGGCATAGACCGTCACATTTTCGGTTGTATAGGCATTGTTGGAGCCTCCGTTCGCTTCCATGACCCGGTCAAACTGCTTGGGACCGTAGTTTTTGGCACCGTTGAACATCATGTGCTCAAAAAAGTGTGAGAGTCCGGTAATGCCATGTACTTCATTACGGGCTCCTACCTTCCAAAAGAGGTACATGTTGGCCGTAGGGATAGAGTGATCTTCCAGAACCAAGAACTTCATTCCGTTGGGTAGCGAGAACGTCTTCACATCGTCCGGTGAGTTTTGAGAGAAAGCTATATTCGCTACTAAGAAAAACAGGCTAAGTAGCTGATAGCTATTAGCTTGTAGCTGTTACTTTTTTGTAAATATTTGATATAGAGAACATTAGAAAGTAATTTGACTAAATTAATAATACAAACTAATTATGCATTAGTACTTAACCTGCATTAGTTTTCGCATCATGGTAAGGGGTATCAGAGGTTTTAGAACAAATAACGTGACGATAGTCTCACTTATAACGCAAAGGAGGCTACTTTATCTTTCAAATTGGTTCGGAAATTTATTTAACGGCGATATCGCTTCAACCCATCGGCTACCGCTTGCTGAAGCACTATCGTATCCGTTAGGGGTGTGACCATTTGGAACCCCATCTCCCGCATCCGGGCGGCATTTTCCGGCGTATCGCAGTGTACTCCAGCTATCAAACCATGTTTGGCTGTCACATCGAGCACTCGTTTTAGCACATCCAGTAATTCAGGGTCCTGAAAATCCGCAATCCGTTTAAGGCCAAGCGCCAGACTCAGATCCCACGGGCCAATGTACAGGCCATCGAGAGAAGCAGTTTGAGCAATGTCTTCGAGGTTTTTGTAGGCTTCCTTGGTTTCAATCATCGCCAAAGTAATTACCTCTTCGTTGGCCGTATGAAAATAATCCGGGGTTCGTAGCGCCGCCCGCATGGGGCCGAAACTTCGGTAACCAAGCGGCGGGTAACGGCACGCCTGCACAAAAGCTTCGGTTTCGGCGCGAGTAGTGAGCATCGGGCAGATAACACCCTGCGCGCCGGCATCCAGCATGCGCATGTGCGTAGCCGGGTCGTTCCAAGGTACCCGCACCAGGGAAATGGTGTCGGTGATAGAAATGGCTTGCAACATGGGTAGTATGGCTGTCATATCCGTCGCAAGTCCGTGCTGCGCATCGATGGTCAATGAATCAAAGCCCGCGTGGGCCATGACCTCCGCCGTCCATGAGCTCGGGATCGTTAGCCAGCCGTTGATGGTAGTCTGGCCTTGTCGCCAGCGATTTTTTAGGGAAGTTGTCATCATAGAAATTGGGATGTAATGAGCGGGTTTAAGTAGTCGGCCGTAAATATGGATATAATTTTTATCTTGCGTCTATGCAAGGAAAGAAACGATACATCAGCCTGAGT
>JBDNFP010000110.1:0-8747 GCA_041689775.1 Spirosomataceae bacterium | reverse complement strand
CGTCCATGGATCTCGACACTCAAACGGAGAAGTGTTTTTTTAAAGGACTGATTTCGTAAATAATAGGTGTCAAGTTTATCTTCTAAATGCGCCTGTATCGCTGCTTGGTCAGGTAAGCCTGCACATAAATCATCTGGGCAGGCTGCATATAGTTTGCTGATGTATCCTTGCAGCCAAACCGGAGAAGCTTCCAGTGTGCGGGCTGTACCCGCCAAGGATATTCTCTCCAATAATAGTTTGTCTACCAAGGCTTTCTCCTGCTGGGTAATTACCTTGTTTTCGGCATGAAGAACTAACTGGCGACCGCAGTTTTTGCATAAGTGGTTCTACTTTCCGTTGTGTATATGATCATTCAATTTGATAGAATCACTTTGGCGTCTAGGACATAAGTTCTAACGCAGAATTAGTTTATACTATTAATTTGACTAAATTCATGACTAATATTCTATATATCAAATACTTAAAAAAGCTAACAGCTACAAACTAGTAGCTGTTAGCTACTTATAATCATAAAGAAAGTACTAATTTTAAACTCCTATCCCTCTCTACTATTTTTGCTAAGCTAACTCCAATTGCTCAATAGCATTACACAGCTTACACTACCAAAGATCAATAGATAAGAATTAAAGGTTGTTTTTTGTTGAAAATTAGAGTGTTCCGCTACCCCCAGTTGGTAAATGAAGCACTTAGATACATCCCAAACTAGAAGCTCCAGCCGGGTAGACAAGAGCTTTCGGCTATCAGTAAGCAGGGATATTACGACTGTAACAACCCCTACACCCGCGGCTTCCAAGTCACTTCTTCGGCGCCTAGCTCCTGCGTTATTTTACGGCTTAGTACAAACAGGTAGTCCGACAGACGGTTGAGGTACCGGATGATGATTTCTTCCACGGGTTCCTGCTCGTGGAGCAGAATAATGGCCCGCTCGGCCCGACGGCAAACGGTACGGGCTACGTGAGTGATGGAAACGGAAGCGTGCCCCCCCGGTAGCACAAAGGCCCGGAGCGGTGGTAACACTTCATCCATGTTATCCATTTCTTTTTCGAGTAATTCACTATCCCCTTCGTGTAGATCGGGGAGCTTCTTGTTGGGTAGGTTCGCTTCGGAGGCTAAGTGCGAGCCGATGGTAAACAGGCGGTCCTGAATTTCTTTGAGCAGGTCGCGGCGGCCTTCGTTGATGGGCTGGTCGCTCAGTAAACCAATGTGGGCGTTTAGTTCGTCTACGGTTCCATAGGCGTCGATACGGATGTGCGCCTTACTGAGGCGAGTACCTCCTACCAGTGAGGTAGTTCCTTTGTCTCCGGTCTTAGTATATATTTTCATCGGGAATGCTTAGTTGTGAATCTTGTCTTCTCAACAACCTTTTGGATCGACATTAGGTTTTGGAAACAGTCCAACCTAATTTTGCGCCACCATTTTAAGGGGTTGTTTGATCGTTAGTTAATAGTCTTCATAAACAGTACAATATTCTCATGAAAGTTTCAACATTTGGTATAAAAGTATGGCGTCTGTTTTCAGCTTTGCTCGTTATTGGCGGCCTGGCTTGGACCTACTCCTTACTGCCTGATCTGGTAGCGGTAGACTTTGCAGCTTCCGGTACGGCCGCTAATTACGTAGAAAAAGGAACCATCTTCTATATTGCCATGGGTCTCATTATTGTTAATAATGTAGTCTTCATGGGTATGGCCCGCCAAATCGCCAAAATCCCGACGTCGCTACTACCCATCCCGAACCGCGCCGCTTGGGTCGACCACCGCGAAGAGTTAAACGGCCACCTGACCAACTGGTTGTATAGCCTCGTAGCCGCTATCAATACCATTGTGGCCCTGAGCCTGTTTGCCCTCGCTACCGTAAACAGTAACCAGTATAAAAGCAACATATTTGACTACGCCTGGTTGTTCTACTTGGGCTTTGGTATGCTTATTCTGATTTTTGCGGCTTTGCCCGTACGCCTGATGCGTGCTCCAGCTCCCGAAATTACGCTGGACTAAGAACAAAAAAATACGTACAACGGGTAGCTCCAAGTACCTTCGGCTATTTTCGATATTAATCCCTACTAATGCAAGATTCCTGGCGACAACGTGCCGAAGCTATTCGGCTGAGTGATTATACCTACGACTTACCCGATGAGCGGATTGCCCGGTACCCGGTAGCTCCCCGTGATACGTCGAAGCTCCTTATCAACGAAGGCGGAGCCCTGAGTCACCACCACTTTCATCAGCTAACCGACCAACTACCGGCCGATAGCCTGCTGGTATTTAACGACACCAAAGTGATACCGGCGCGGGTGTATTTTCAGAAGTCTACCGGGGCTACCATTGAGCTATTACTCCTCCACCCCGAGGAACCCACCCGCATCATAAACGATGCTATGCTGGTATTCGGCTCCTGCGTGTGGGCCTGCATGATCGGCAACAAAAAACGCTGGAAACCAACGGATATTCTGAGTCAGACCATTCTTTTGAAAGGGGATGATATCACGCTGCAAGCCCGCTACTCCGATTATGAACAGAATTTTATTGAGCTATCCTGGGAGGGAGAGGCTACTTTTCTGGAAATCGTACAAGCCTTGGGAGAGATACCCCTACCCCCCTACCTCCGGCGTGATACCGAAGTAGAGGATAAACAAACCTACCAAACCGTCTACGCCCGGCAAGAGGGTGCCGTGGCAGCGCCAACCGCCGGGCTACACTTTACGGAGAATGTATTTGCTACGTTGGATCAAAAAGGTATTCAGCGGTCGTTTCTGACCTTGCACGTGGGCGCGGGTACGTTCCAACCCATCAAGGCCGAGACCGTCACGGAGCACCACATGCACAGCGAGCAAGTAGTATATACCCGTGAGCTGATCGAGGGCCTCATCCATAAAATTGATCACATTATTCCGGTGGGTACTACCTCCATGCGCTCGCTAGAAAGTTTGTACTGGTACGGCGTAAAACTTAGTCGGCAGGAGACCACCGAATTCTGGATTGAGAAGCTATATCCCTACCAGTTTACGGAGTCAGAATTACCCACTCCCACCAACGCGCTAGGAGCAATTCTTAATTTTATGGATCAGGAAGGATTCAACGAGATTACGGGCGAAACCGAAATCTTTATTTTCCCCGGCTACGGATTCCGACTTTGTCAAGGATTGATTACCAACTACCATCAGCCCGGCTCCACGCTGATACTATTGGTAGCAGCTTTTGTGGGCGAAGGCTGGAAGGCGATGTATCAGGAAGCGCTAACCCACGGCTACCGCTTCCTGAGCTACGGAGATTCGTCACTGTTGTGGAAAAAATAATCTAGCTGACTACCAGCACATTTTTACCGCACGAATGGCCCTGCTTTTGGTAAGCCAAGGCCTCTTTTGCTTCCGTCAACGGGAATGTTTTATCCACAAATACCTGTATTATACCCGCTTCAATCAACGCCACGATTTGCTCCAACTGATCCGGGTTGGAATGAAAAAGGAAATTGGTAGCCGATACCCCATAACTATCGGCCAGTTCGGCGGAAGGTTTGGCGGTAATGGATACGTACTTCCCTCCTTTTTTCAGCACCTTAAACAGCTGCTCCGAATTGGCCATGCTATCATAAACCGCATCCATATCTTTCACAGCTTCGGTCACGTCGGTGGTAGTATAATCAACTACCTCATCGGCGCCGAGCTTCTTCAAGAAGTCGGCGTTTTTCTGCGAGGCAGTAGCGATAACGTATGCTCCTTTCCATTTAGCAAATTGCAGAGAAAACAACCCTACCCCACCAGCTGCGGCCTGAATTAATACTTTTTGTCCGGGCTGGATCTCCAGTTTATCAAAAAGCCCCTGCCAGGCGGTAAGGGCTACCAACGGCACCGCGGCGGCTTCTTCAAAACTCAGGTTGGTGGGTTTTCGGGTAAGGTACTGCTCTTTGGTCACGACGTACTCGGCAAAAGCCCCCTGCGTGGCCCACTCCAACGAGCCAATTACGTGTTGCCCTACGCTGAATTTCGTAACATCGGCCCCGACTTTTTCAACTACCCCGGCGATATCGCTACCTACCGTATAGGGCATCTGAAACATCCCGTTTATCCCGCCTTTCCAGTCTACCGGATTCACCCCGGCGGCTTTTACTTTGACCAGAATCTCATTGGCGGCAAGCACCGGTATTTCCATGGATACTACTTCCAGATTATCAAGTGATCCTTTTTCGCTAATGCGTATTGCTTTCATTACTACTTAGTTTAGGCACCCACCAAATACCACACGAGTATTCACGGCTATTCGTATAGAGTAGTTCTCTGGATCCACACGTCTTAAAAAAACAGGAAAGCATACCATTAAATTCAGCCTCGGCCTCAACTTTCTGGTAAGCGCAGGCACCCGAGCTACCACTTTGTGAGTATTTACTGTTTATTTGTAAGCTTGTTTTAAGAACCCATCCTTGATCCTGACCTCTCTCTATGAAAAACCGTTTACTCTCCCTCGACGTACTCCGCGGACTGACCATCATGCTCATGACCATCGTGAATAATCCCGGCGATTGGGGTAATATATTCACTCCCTTCCTCCACGCCGAATGGCACGGCTGTACTCCCACCGATCTGGTGTTTCCCACGTTCTTGTTTATTGTCGGCATAACCACGGTATTAGCTACGCCAAAAAAAATTGTCACTGACGCTGCTATTCAAAAAATACTGACCCGCTTTCTCCGGATTTTCCTACTGGGACTCTTCCTCAACTTCTTTTCCAAGATTCATGTATTCGGTCTGGAAGGAGTTGCCCTGCTACTGGCCCGGCTTACTATTACGGCTAGCGTGGTAGTAGCTCTTTTCAGCGACTATGACCAAAAAAGGCAGCTCTACGTTGCCACAGGTGTCTTCGTACTTATGATGATACTGGCCTTTGGTGGTTTTGAAGACTACAAGAACGTACGGATTCCGGGAGTACTACAACGAATCGGGGTGGTATACCTGGTGGTGTCATTGCTGTACCTTACTACTACCCTGCGTACGCAAATCATTGTCGGTCTGGTACTGCCACTAGCCTACTGGGCCATGATGACGCTCATTCCGGTACCGGGTGTGGGGCCAGCCAATGTCGAAAAAGCCACCAATATCGCCGCCTGGTTCGACTACCTCCTACTTCCTGACCACTTATGGGCTTCGGCCAAAACCTGGGATCCAGAGGGAATTCTGAGTACTATTCCTGCCATCGGGACGGGCATTGCCGGTCTGCTTACCGGGGCGCTCCTTACCGGTACTTTATCCACCCAAAAAAAGGGCCTGTACTTACTCCTTGCCGGAGTGGCTGGTATTCTGCTGGGGCTACTGTGGAACGAAGTATTCCCGATCAACAAGGCACTCTGGACAAGCTCCTACGTACTTTACGCAGCAGGTATCGCGTTGGTAGTACTAGCCTTGCTTTACTTCATAATCGACTACAAGGAATGGAAGGGTTGGATTATCCCGTTTCTGGTCTTTGGCGTAAACCCAATGGTGGTTTTCTTCTTCTCAGGCATTATTCCACGTGTTCTGAGCGGTATTAGAGTAGCGCATCCGGTTAACCCGGCAGAAACTATCGGTTTGCAGAACTACCTTTACGATTTCCAGATTGCTCCGTACTTTGTCGATCCCAAAAGTGCCTCGATAGCTGGTGCCCTTACTTATCTGACCATCTGGTTTGTGATTCTGTACGTCTTTTATCGTAAAAAATTGATTTTTAAAGTGTAAAGTAGCTGACAGACAATAGCCCTCATATTCACCTATGTGTACCTCTAATAAGATAGTTTGCATGATTAACTTTGTTGATCATTGATAGATAATTTATCATAAATTAAATACTCACAAAACGCTAATGGCCAAAAGCTATTGGCTAACAGCTACCTATGAATCGTTCTATTTTATCCTTGCTTCTTTGCTTTATTGCCTTTCAATTGACGGCCCAATCACTAACCCAAAAAGTGTACGAAGGTACCATCATGGCTAAAATACCCATTATACTTACCCTTACGCAGGATGGATCCGCGCTGTTTGGAACGGTAGTCTACAAGAAAAAAGGAATTCCGATTACGGTCGTGGGAAGGACTTATGAGAGTACTCTTTTCCTCCATGAACTGATGAATAACGGGGATGTGACGGGCATTTACTCCATGGAGGTAAAGGGTAGTGAGCTTACCGGAATATGGATGGCTCCCAAGGGTAACGCCAAGGAGTTAAAAATAGCCTTGAAAGAAATTTCTAAGAAAACCGTTCCTATGAAACCTCTCCCGGACCTAACGGGTACCTATGCTTATTCCTTCGGTAACGAAGGGGGTAGTGGAGAACTCTTGGTCCAGCAAAGCGGGACTAAGTTTTTCATTGCGCTATCGGCCGTGACGGGTGGCCCCGCCTACAATCAAGCCTTTATCGACAAAACTGCGCTTACATTAAAAGGGAACAAGGCAGTCTACTCCACCAATGAATTCGGTTCCTGTAAGGTTCAGTTTACATTCAGCCAAAATGCGGTTCGGGCAGACTACCTCAACGATGCCATCGACTGCGGCTTTGGCGCGCGAGCTTCGGCATCGGGTAACTATATACGTAGCTCCACCGGCAAACCCAACTTTGAATAACCATAACAGAGAGAATATAAAGAGAGCGAATCGCTTTCGCAACCCGCTCTCTTACCCCTCATCCACACGACACTTTCCTTAACTCAACTCTTATCGGATAAACAACCCACCAATGGCCAATACCTGGTCTTTGGTTAGTGGCTCGTCAAATGCTTCTGTTACGGCTTTGTCCGACTTACCAGCTATTCCTCTAATATCTACTCCACCCTGTACGGTGTTATCATCACCGGCGTACACTGCGGCGGGAGAACCTTCGTTCAGCGTAATCCAGGGCTTAATCGCTGGATTACTTCTAATTTCTGACAAAATTGCCCGTGCTTTGGCCGCGTGGCGCGCCTCAATCGAGTGAATTTGCAGTGCGTATTCCAATAGCGCCGGATCATTGATCAGTGCACCAGCCTGTCCTTTGTAGGCACGAACTCCGGTATCCTCAAATGCGTGTGATAAAAACACAAATGTATCAAAATTACCGAATGGGTTAGAAAAAGCGCCGTTGGCCGAAAAATCAAAACCTGGCTTAGCTACTGCTGCAGTACCTAAAGCTCCCTTCAAGAACTTCACGTGCTGATCTTCGTGCTTACCGATCTGGGCAAATACACGCTGATATTTAGCCGGGATCAGGCCAGAAGCGGCATTTCCCATTTTATAAAATTCGTCTTCCAGATATTCTAAGGTAAGCGCGTAATTAAGTACATCCACCGCCTGAGGCGACTGGGCGTAGGCTTTATTTACTACCGTTGCGAATACCGCAGGAACGGCTGCCGCAGTAAGGTTGCGGCTAAACTTTGTCATGAAGCTCCGACGAGTAGCGTGCTCTAAACGGTCGACGGCGTCGCGGTCAAACTTCGTGATTTCATCTATTATTTTGAAAATATTCATAGTCTTTCAGGATCTTTTTAGGTTATCAGGATTTTTTAGGCAGATTGTTTCCGCTTATCATTGTTTTGATGAAGGGTGCTACAGCTGGAAGAACCATTGCAGGGGTCTTGGCAAGGTCAAGGCCATTACCGTCGATGATATCGTCTCCCGCAAAATCAATCGAATTTGGATTGAGTAAGTCACGAATAATAGCAGCGTGACGGGCTTCTACCGAAACAATCTTACCGGCAAGCAGTAGGTATCCAGCATCCTTGATAAGTTGTCCGGCTCCGTTGTAGGCCGACACTCCCGTATCTTCAAATACCTTGGCGGTTCCTAATACACTAGCACGATCATTAAAATTTATGGCCGAAAAATTGACTTCCAGGCCTGGGATAGCCGAAGTACCTAAGGCTGCCTTGAAAAACTCACGGTGGATAATTTCGTGATCACGGATATCAGTCAGGATACTCATTTCTGCGGCACTCATTCCTGCATAGGGAGAAGCGATTACCTGAGTATAGAAGGCTGCTTCGAGTTGCTCAAGAGCGTAGGCATAATTTAAAATTCCGATGTCTCCTGATCCTAAATCTACGGTGGGATCAGCCATCATGTCATCGCCCTTACAGGCTCCTAATAGAAAAGCTCCGGTGGTAGCGGCGATGCCTGCTGAACGCAAGAAGAAGCGGCGGTTTACCATGGCCAACGCTTTACTTTCTTCGGAAGAACGTGGTGGCCGTGGCGTGTTTATCGTTTTTTTCATAGTTGTAAAAGATTTTAAAATTTGCTGAACTGTCTAAATCTAACGCTCTATAAAAATTTACGCCCTTACCGCCACTTTGGATCAATCGAACTCCGAAATAGTATTTAGTTTGGACCCGTGTTCAGTTTTACAAATTGTACTAAACCCTTACAATTATCATTTATCACCACCTTTCATTATACAATTCCAGGAAAGCTTCTTTTAAATATTTTTCATTTATTACAGGTCTTTTCACAATCGGCTTATTATTGGTGGATGAATTGTTATGTAAAGTTAGGTTCGACCCCATCGGGGTCACACATAACAGATGATTCAAAGTTTACAACTTTGTTCACCCATCAATAATTTAGCAGTGGGTCAATTGGGTTGAGATACGTACTAGGCAACCTAAGATCTAGGCATTTAGATCACTTTATTTATTTGTAATTATTTAGGTACGTATTTTGCTAGTTGAAGTTCATGGTAGAGACAAACGACATCGGGATCTTAAAAGCGTTGGTGCACAGCTTGGTGGCTGAGGTGGAGCGGCTCAAAGCCCGTGTCCAGG
>JBDNFP010000109.1:0-3239 GCA_041689775.1 Spirosomataceae bacterium | reverse complement strand
TGAGTATGTAGCATGACACCAATATAGCGAAATCAACCCATATAATCCATTACCAATTTTCTTAGGGTATGATTATGAGTGCAACATAACAACCGCCATTGTTTATGCAGGGCCAGCAACCCACCGCTATGCATTTATCCCAAAAAGTTCGTATTTTTTGGGATAAATGCAAAAAAACCACCACTCCCCATGCCCATTGATTCTATACTCGACTTAGAAAAATACACCGAACTCAAATGGATAGAAGGAGGCTCTTTTCTTTTCCAAAACAAGCAAAAGGTTAGCTTTGACCGAGGCTTTTACGCGGGTGTGTACCCCGTGACGCAGAAACTTTACGAGAGGGTTATGCAAACCAACCCTTCACAATTTAAAGGCAAGCACCGCCCAGTAGAGAGGGTAAGCTGGGATGATATCAACGGTGAAAAAGGTTTTCTGCACAAACTCAACTTTCTAACCAAAGATACGTATGACGATGGCCTGGAATTTCACCTGCCTACCGAAGCCATGTGGGAATACTGCGCCCGCAACCATCCCTGGGATAAAGAAGGGAAAGCGGAAATAGAACGTAGCCCATACAGTGATTTTAGCGGAAGCCATGTTCTCGACGAAGTAGGGTGGTATAGCGGCGATGCTAGTCGCCAGCAAACGCAACCTGTCGGCCTCAAAGAGCCTAACCTACGGGGTTTACACGATATGAGCGGCGACGTATGGGAATGGTGCGAAGATTGGCACAGCCAAGAAATTAGTCCCCACTATACTAACGGGTTTAGTGAACAAGAAGTAACCAAAGGATACTGCCGGGTGGTTCGTGGCGGGTCCTGGGACGACTTTGATGACGGCTGCCGCCTCCTGGATCGGGCCGGGGGCATCCCTGACTATCGGGACGGCGACCTGGGGTTTCGTCTCTTCCGGTACTAAACAGTACCCTTTTTTCTTTTACCCTTTTACCCTTTTTTCTCGCCGAAGGCGTTATTTTATACAGCATGGCAATAAAATTCCCTTTCCACTTTGGTACTATTGAATTAATCCCGGTTAATCGCCTTGCCGAACTAAAGGTCAGCAACGGACAAGCCCGCTATTCTGAAAACGAAGTAGGGAAGCTGGTAGGTTTGCACTTGGCCGATGTAGGCCTGAACGATGAGGAATTAATCCAACTCCTGATAGGAAACGGCTCCGAGCTGGAAGTTCTGCACATCGCCCGCAATGGATTGACTCAACTTGCCTTGAAGCTCCCCAAATTGAAATTTCTGGACGCCCGAGAAAATAAGAAATTGACCTTCGTTGATCTTCCTAACTGTCTTTTTCTGGAAAAAGTGGTACTGAACGGCTGCGCAATTTCCGAACTCGTGCTGCCAGAATCATTGCTACACCTGACCCAACTAGAAGTAGCCGACAATCAACTCACCGAGCTTTCCATAAATGGAGAAATCCCGAATCTTCGCTTTCTGGATGTTTCCGAAAACCAGCTTACCCAATTGCCCACCGTGCTGGCCGATTGTAAGGATGATTTTTATTTGCTAGCGGTAGGCAATAAGTTCGATGACATTACGGCTGGAATTCTCCTGGACAAGAATTTTTCGGACGAAGAACGGCGGCATCGCCTGAAAAACTACCTCAGTCAGTTCAAGGATGTTGTTGGGGAAATAGATACTCTGAAAGTCATTTTTCTGGGCAATACCCAAATAGGCAAAACCTCCCTTGCCGACCTGCTGACGGGCGATAACAAAGCAGACGAAGGAAGTACCCACGGGGTCAATCTATTTGAGAAGGAATTGAACGAAACGCAAGTTATTGATATTGACTTTGGCGGGCAGGACTACTACCATAGTGTTCATTTCCCATTGTTTAACGAGCAGGCGCTGTACCTGCTGCTGTGGGGCAATGGCAGGAGGATACTTTTGGAACTGTATTGAATGATGAAACCGGTGAAGAAGAAGCTATTTACCCCTTGAATTACTGGTTGGGAGCGGTGGAATACTTCATGCGCGAATACCGCCGGGTAGAGCGTGTCGAAAAGACCTGGAAAGAGAAGAATCTTAGTCTGTACCTGATCCAAAATCAAAAGCTAACTAACAACCAAGCGGAACCAATACGAGAACTGAATAATAAGGAGCTAAAAGAAAAATGTGGAGTAGACGGACTCTATACCTTTTGTCTTTCAAGAGACGCTACTCAAACCGCCAAAGATGCCGCCCAAAAGGCTGTGCTCGACTTGATTGAAAAGCATAAAATCAGCCGAAAACAACCCCAATCGTACACCAACCTTCGTAAGGCCATCAGCGAGAAACGGGACGAGGGAAACGTAGTACTCAACATTGAAAAATTTCAGAACTCCTTACCAGAGACATTCAAAGGGATAGGAGATATCCGGGAGGCAATCGCCAACCTCTCCTACTCCGTAGCCTGCCACTATCTGAAAAAAAAGGAGCTGTATAAAAATGTTTCCTTCGAAAATATCCCCTTCGAAGAGGGACTCCTCGCTAATTTCATCATAGATCAGCGGGAGTTTACCGGCTGGCTGTACGAAATTCTGACGATCAAAGAGCTCAGGGACGAGAAGGATGGGTATTTCAAAAAAACGGATGCTGAACGCTGGCTCAAAACCGAAGAGGCAAAGGAGCACCTTGACTATATGCTGGGCTTTATGCTGCATCACAAGATCATTTTTGAAGTAAAAGGCGAAAGTGACCGCTATGTGGTACCGCAGTACCTCAAACCTGTGATGGAGGATCCTCCAACGGGGTCTATACTTTTGAAACAATTCAAAACGCCCTTAGTCCAGTATGAATTTGAAAGTTACTTCCATATCAACATCCTGGCGGAACTGATAAAAAAATGTTATGATCACCTGTTGCAGGAAAAAAATAGTTGGAAGTACCTGATGTGGAAAAACAAGATACTTTTGTTTGACAAAAAAGCAGATGAAATGCTTTTTTTATTCCTCAACGCTGAGATGCCAAAAGAGGGTACCCTATCAAAACCCGTGATTTGCCTTAATCGACATCCGCTCAACCCTGTCAATGATGAGTTTGTCCAAAAAATAATGGAATTCATTGAGGATCAGATAGAGTACTACACCTACCCTAAACTAGTCAAAGCTCCTGATGGAAGGTATATTCCATTTGAGGTAGTAAGTAGTCGGACGTAAATATAGATATAATTTTTACCTTGCATCCATGCAAGGAAAGAAACGATACATCAGCCTGAGTGACGATCAGCGTGCGGCACTCGTACTGGGC
>JBDNFP010000108.1:0-4149 GCA_041689775.1 Spirosomataceae bacterium | reverse complement strand
GAGTTTTCCAGCGACTTGATTTGCTCGTACTTGCTGAGGGCCAGGGCCACGAATTCTGATTCTGTCATGGGGGGGGGGCAGGTTTTGGGTGAGTTCAAAACTCAACTTTTTTTCCCTATTTTGCAAAACTGAAATACACCCATTTCAGTCAGGCAGCACTCTTACCATTACATTTTTATAGTAAATCACGCTTTTAGGATCATGGCCTTGTAAAGCAACGGTCCCGTGGCTGAGGCGCTTCATGGGGTCTTTTGGCGTTTCCGGCTCCATATAGTCATTGATCACCTGACCGTTCACCTTCACTGTAACATGTTTACCCTGCACTTCAATCTCTTCCGTATACCATTCACCATCCTTGGCGTACACTTCTTTCACATCCTGAAATGAGTACACGCTACCCGTTTTGCGCCAATCAGTATGGCTTTGGTTTACCTGAATCTCGTACCCTTGTCCGGGCCATCCGTCCGGCTGATAGGTAGTATGAATAAACATACCAGAATTTGCACCAGGCATCGTCTTGATGTCGGCCTTGAAGGAAAAATTCTTAAAATCGTGGTTGCCCACAGCCCCGTCGTAAAAAAGGTGCGCCCGAGGGCCCGCTACCTTGATAGTGCCTTCCTCGATTGTGAACGTACTGGGACTGTCGGTGGTAAGTTTCCAACCATCAAAACTCTTGCCATCAAAAATGGCAACCCAGCCTTTTTCTTTCTTTTTCTTCTGAGCCTGCACGGGGCTAACTACCAAAGCAGCCAACAGCAGGATAACCATAAAAAGTCCACTACGTTTCATCAGGAATTTGTGATTTAGTTGATATAAAAGAGCAAATCGCCAGCCCACTGACCGCGACTACTTCAAAAAGGAAAATTTAAGGTTAAATTACTTGCATACTGTTGAAGAGTCTTATAGCATGGAAGATAAAAGTTGGGGTTTGCAGCTACCTGCCAGGAGATATAACCTTTCTATGTTAGAAAGTATTTCAAACTTTGCCAGCTTACTATCAGATGGAAGAAAAGTACCAAAATAAATACCGTATTGCCTCAGCCCGCTGGCAACAATGGAATTACGGCCGGGATGCCGCCTATTTTATCACGATTTGTACCAAAGATCGGGCGCATTTCTTTGGCGAGGTGGTAGATGGCAAAATGGTGTTGTCCCCGGTCGGAATTATTGCGGATGTATTGTGGCACGAAATAAAGAATCACGCCAAAAATATGACGTTAGGCCAATTTGTGGTGATGCCCAATCATATTCATGGTATTTTGATTTTGGATGGGAATGGCGGGAACGTGGGCGAAAACGATAATATCAACGTAGAGACAAGGCATGCCTTTCTACCATTACCATTACAACCGCCATCGCCATCAAACCCATCATCAAATTTATCCCCCGGCCAAAACCGTTTTCAAAACTAGGGTAAAAACACCATTTCGTCCATCGTGGGCGGCTATAAATCGGCCGTAACCAAACACGCTAACCGCCTGGGATTGGAATTTGCCTGGCAATTCCGATTTCATGATCATGTGATCCGGAACGAAAGATCGTTTATAACCATTTCAGGATATATTATTAATAATCCAGAAAATTGGTCCAAGGATCGATTCTTCAATTGAAAAAATCACGGCACCAGACTTATTCAATAAAAAACTTGTCCGGCCCGTTGGATATGCGCCACCAAGTCGTTGTTCTCGATTCTATGAAAAATAGAAAGATCTATTTTATAGGGAAGTAGGGGGTCATCCAATTCATTTTCAATGTCAAAAAGGATGAAGAGCGTCAGGCTACCTCCCTGTAAGGTCAGATCTATGTCAGAATTATACCGATAGGTACCCATGGCCCTGGAACCGTACAGAATGAAACGCTCTACGGCCGGATACCTAGCCAGCACCTGCCGAATACCCTGTATATCTTCCTGTTCCAGTCCAAAGTTCATTCCATTGTTAGTTTTCCTCCGTTGTTCTTCTCTTTCCTTCCATAGTGTCTCTGAATTTCAGGAAAGCCAGATGATACCCTTCCATGATCTTAACATAAATCTCATTGGCCGTTGTTTCATCATAAGTATGGGACGTTTTGTTGCGACTCGTAATCATATTCATCCAAAGCTTGCCATCTTCAATGAGCCCCAGAGAAAAAGCCTCCCGGGCGGCGTCCCGCGAACCTCCTACATTGGCATTGCCCTGATAAAACGCATAGTCTCGCATCACATTCCAAGCCAGTTCATGGGTATATTCAAAACGCTGGATCAAACTTTCCTTTAACATATCAAAAACAAAGCTTTCCTGATCAGAACGTATTTCTTTCGCTTCGAAGGTTTGCCGAAGATAGTCAACGGCATCATCCAGCTTTTCAACTGCTTTATTGAAATTATTAAATCGTTGTTTCCAACGTACACCCGGTTCGATCATGATATAAGACTTATTTTATGCTTGTGCCCGTTATCAATAACCCACGGGCATCAACAGACCAATAAGATACAAGTATACGCAATATTAAACAGGAGAAGTCATACCTAAAAATCCAATCTATTCCATACCCTCCCCCAGCAGCACCGCCAGCAAAGCCTGCTTCACCTGGCCCTTTACCAACAACTGCCGGGCATTAGCGTGTAGTACATCGGGGAGGTACTGGCAGCCCAACCGGGCTTCTTTGCGTAAGGTCAGCATGGCTTCAGAAGCACCGCAAGCCGCAATTTCCTCCTCGGTCGGGAAGGCCGTCAGGCTACCCAACTGCCCCAAATCATTCCCAGTCAGGATTCGAGACATCCGTACGGACTCTGGTAAGGCGCTGACACCAATACCGTACTGCGGGCGCGGTACCTCAAACAACGCCGCACCACTAGCCCGGGCATACCAATCACCGCCGAGGCGGGATACCCAGTCGGTTTTGGTTTGATCTATCTGATCATTTTCATTGAGTATATTATAGGAAAAATGCCCCAGAATTACCTCCGCCAACACCAGCACCATGGAGCCTATTTCTTTGATCTCAATTACTTTACACTCAAACTGTGCCGGAGACTCCTTCACCCGTGGAGGCTTTACCAGCTCGGAAGGCTGCATGGTAAAACCCGCCTTTTCAAATTCATTGACGCCCCGTTCGAACTCAGCACTGCTCAACGACATTTGCTGCACCATTTCGTAAGACACCATATTGATCACTACTTCGGGTACTTCATACAGATTCAGAGTAGTATCTTTCTGGGAATTATCACGGCCTCTTCGGTTGGGTGCAAACGCCAAAATGGGCGGATCGATGCCCATCACATTGAAGAAACTAAACGGACTAAGGTTCACATTTCCTGTGGCATCTACCGTACTGGCAAACGCAATGGGCCGCGGGGCTACCGCCGAAGTCATATACTGATAAAAGGCGCGAGCACCCAAGTCGGTGGGGTTGATGGTTCTCATTATTCTTGAATAAAGTTCTTAGTTTATATATATTTTGAGCACAAAAGAAAAACTATGTCAGTACTTGAAGAAATTGATGCTAAGGTTAGCCAGTTACCGCCGGAGCTACAAGCCGAAATGCTTGATTTTATCAAGTTCCTAGCATTTAAAGAGTCTGGCAAAACTTCTGCGGGTAAGCACATTTCACGTTTATCAAATAAAAGAGGATCAGGAAAAAAAGTGATTGCCTATGTGGCGGATGACTTCAATGCACCTCTGGACGACCTCAAAGACTATGTGTAATGATGAAGCTATTGGTCGATACGCACGTGGTTATCTGGCATCTTGAAGACAACCCACGATTATCCATTGAATGGAGCAATACTTTGGAAAACCCAGCTCACGAAAAATATTTTAGTATTGCTTCCTTGTGGGAGACCGCAATAAAGATTAATGTAGGCAAACTTAAAATAGAATATCCACTTGATCATCTCATCCCGGCAGAATTCAAACTCCTTCCTGTTTCAGTACCTCACTTATTGAACTACCAACCTCTTCCACTACATCACTGTGATCCTTTTGATAGAATACTAATTGCTCAGACCCAAACAGAAGGTTTTATTATAATTTGATGTTACGCAAGTCTGTTTTTATCCAAAGGAAATATTGCCTGTGTGTTTTAGTTTGAGTAGTTCTAGTTCTTTGAAAGCGGCTTGAATAGCCTTGATGTATATTTTCCCTTTTAGGGCGAAATGGTTGAGTTTTT
>JBDNFP010000107.1:0-2083 GCA_041689775.1 Spirosomataceae bacterium | reverse complement strand
TTTATCAGCGGCACCGACGAGCACGGTGTGCCCATCACGATCCGAGCGAAGAAAGAGGGTATCCCCCCCCAGGGAGTTGTTGATAAATATTACGCTCAGATCGCCGGTGCTTTCGCTGAACTGGGTATTTCATTTGATGTTTATTCTCGCACCAGTAAACCTGTTCACCATCAGACTTCGCAGGAAATCTTTAAAGATCTTTACGAAAAAGGAGTATTCGTAGAAGAAACCACCGAGCAGTACTTCGACGAAACCGCCCAGCAGTTTCTGGCCGATCGGTACATCGTGGGTACGTGTCCGGTATGTGATAATCCCAATGCCTACGGAGATCAGTGCGAGCGCTGCGGCTCTACCCTGAGCCCTACCGAGCTCAAAGACCCCCGCTCGATGCTATCAGGAGCAAAGCCGGTGATGAAAGCTACCACCAACTGGTTTCTGCCGCTGGATAAAATGCAGCCGCAGATTGAGGAATACATTGGTAGCCACGCCGACTGGAAAACAAACGTATTGGGCCAATGCCAATCGTGGTTGAAGGAAGGGCTCAAACCCCGCGCCATGACCCGCGACCTCGATTGGGGTATCAAAGTACCCTTGGAAGGTACCGACGGCAAAGTACTTTACGTGTGGTTTGAGGCACCCATCGGCTACATTTCGGCCACCAAAGACATGCTTATCCAGAAAAACGGAACCGACGAGGGTTGGGAAAAATGGTGGAAAGACGAAGATAGTAAGCTGGTCCACTTCATTGGCAAGGATAATATCGTTTTCCATTGCATCATTTTCCCGGCTACCCTGATGGCCGAGGGTAGCTATATTCTACCTTCGCAAGTACCGGCCAACGAATTCATGAATCTCGAAGGGGATAAAATCTCTACTTCGCGTAACTGGGCCGTTTGGTTGCACGAGTACCTCGAAGAGTTCCCCGGAAAGCAAGACGTACTTCGCTACGTACTCACCGCCAATGCCCCCGAAGCCAAGGATAGTGAGTTTACCTGGAAAGATTTTCAAACCCGTAATAACAGCGAGTTAGTGGGGGTGTTTGGCAACTTCGTGAATCGCGCCATGATTCTGACTCAAAAGTTCTGCAACGGAAAGGTACCCGCTTTGAGCGAGATTCAGGAAATTGATCAGCAGACGCTGAACGATCTCGCTGCATTCCCCGCCCGAATTGCCGATGCTTTTGAAAACTACCGCTTCCGGGAAGGGCTGTCTTTGATCATGGATTTGGCCCGTCTTGGTAATAAGTACCTGGCCGAAACCCAACCTTGGCATGCCATCAAGACGGATACGGACGGAACCACCGATCGCCGCGTAGACACGATCATGAATATTGCCTTGCAGATTACGGCATCGCTCGCCATTGTTGCCGAGCCCATCATGCCTTTCACCTCGGCCAAAATCAACACCCAACTAGGGAGTGATACTAAGAAATGGAGCGCAGCCGGGCGCGCTGATCTGCTACCAGTTGGTCACGCCTTGGGCGAATCCAGTCTGCTCTTCGAAAAGATTGAGGATAACGTGATCCAAAGTCAAGTTGAGAAATTACACGAAGCCAAACGAATGAACGAATTAGCCAGCAAAGAAATACCCGCCATCAAGTCCGAAATACAGTTTGACGATTTTGTCAAAATGGACATCCGGATTGCAACCGTTCTGGAAGCGGAGGCGGTTCCCAAAAGCAAAAAGCTTCTTAAAATAAAGCTGGATATCGGTAGCGAACAACGGACTGTGCTGAGTGGTATTGCCGAGCACTTCAAGCCCGAGGAAATCATCGGAAAACAGGTGCAGTACCTCGCCAACCTAGCCCCTCGTAAAATGATGGGGATGGAGTCGCAGGGTATGATTCTGATGGCCGAAGACCGCGATGGTAGTTTGGCGTTTATTCAGCCCGGAAAACAAATTTGGGACGGAGGAACGGTTAGTTAGCATTTATTTCCCTGTTAATACTACTGGACAAATAGTTTAAGTATTTAAAAGTGAGGGGATTATGATGTAAATTTGTTTTACCAGAACAAAAAGCACATCAAAATGCACCGCATCGGCGGTCCGACCTCACATCGACAAATTTAGTCTCTATTACGCG